>NZ_JBTGVG010000002.1:0-71495 GCF_054343455.1 Mycoplasma sp. 1012 | reverse complement strand
TTTCTCCTTAAATAAAAACATAAATTTGGTGTCCCAAATTTATGTCCCTGTTTATTCACCTTTTAATATTTTAGATTATTTTATTTTCATCTTCTTTATCTTCGTTTTCTGAATCTAAGATTGGTTGTGTTTCTTGAGTTTCTTTTTCTGTTTCCATTTGAGAATTCTCTTCATTAGAATTTTCTGATTGAACATCTTCAATTAATTTATCTATATCAATTTCTTCTTGTTTTTTATATTCTTCTTTTTCTTTTCTTTCTGGTAATTTCATATATTTAGCAATATATTCAATTTCTTCAGAAACAATAGTTTCATTTTCAAGAAGAGAATCTTTAATTAATTCTAATAATTCTCTATTGTTTTTAACCACTTCTTTTGCTTGTTCGTAAGCTTCAGAAATTATTTTTCTTACTTCTAAGTCTATTTCATGCCCCACTTGGTGTGAAAATGACATATTTTTTGCATAATCTCTACCTAAGAATGGAGAACCTGTATTTTCTTCATATTGAATTGGTCCAAGTGCAGACATACCAAATTCAGTAACCATTCTTCTTGCTATTTTTGTAGCTTTTTCAATATCGTTTGCTGCTCCGGTAGAAATTTCTTTTTGTCCATAAATTAATTCTTCTGCAACTCTACCACCCATAAATGATGCTATTGTCGCTAATAATTCTGCTTTAGTTGCATTATATTTTTCTTCTTCTGGAAGCATTAAATTGTAACCACCAGCATTCCCTCTTGGAATAATAGTGATTTTTTGTACTTTGCTCCCTCCTGGAACTTTAATACCAACAACAGCATGACCAGCTTCATGGTAAGCAACCATTGTTCTTTCTGCTTCTGTAATTGTTCTGTGTTTTTTAGCAGGACCACTCATAACTCTATCAATTGCTTCATCAATTTGTGCTGGAGTTATAACTTCTGTTTTTTCTCTAACTGATAAAATTGAAGCTTCATTTATTACATTTTCTAATTGTGCACCAGAAAAACCTGGAGTTCTTTTGGCAATATTTCTAAAATCAATAGAACTATCAACCCTTTTACCTCTTGCATGTAATTGTAAAATTTCTTCTCTCTCTTTTACATCTGGATAACCAACTGTAATAGTTCTATCAAAACGACCAGGTCTTTGAAGAGCAGGATCTAGAACATCTGTTCTGTTTGTTGCAGCAATTACTAAAAGCCCACTATTATCAGCCATTCCGTCCATTTCTACAAGTAATTGGTTTAGTGTTTGTTCTCTTTCATCATTTCCACCACCAATACCTGAACCTCTGGAACGTCCAACAGCATCTAATTCATCAATAAATATAATCGCTGGCGCTTCTTTTCTAGCTTCTCTAAATAATTCTCTAACTCTTTTTGCTCCCATACCTACATATAGTTCAACAAAATTGGAAGCTGAAATAAATAAGAAAGGTACATTAGCTTCACCTGCAGTTGCTTTTGCAAGTAATGTTTTTCCTGTACCTGGAGGACCACCAAGTAAAATTCCTTTTGGAATTCTTGCTCCAGCTGCTTGATATTTTTGTGGATATTTTAAATAATCCACCAACTCCATAACTTCTTCTTTTACTTCTTTATTTCCAGCAATATCACTAAATTTTTTGTCAGAAGTTATTTTAGTTGCTTGACTACTTTGAAGACCGCCAAATAATCCATTTCCGTTTCCTGAACCCCTAAATTGTCTATAAATAAAAAATAATAAAACTAAAGGGAAACCTACAGAAACTAGTAATGGAATAAATCCTAAAATTCTACTTAAAGTTGATGGTTGTGGAATTCCTAAACTATAATAACCAGTTTGAATTCTGTTATTTAAAATAAAATTAGAAAGAGCAGTTTTAACTTCTTGTCCATTTTGATCAAATTGTTTATAAGCAAGTGCTTTTTGAATTGCTTCAAAATAAGTAGTATCACCCATTATTTTTGCTATATTTCCATTGTATTTATTTGCAATAGTTGGTGAAATTTGCACTATGTAATCTTGAACATAAAAATTATTATTTTTTTGACCACCTATTTCCTGAAATCTTAAAACTCATTCGTTTTCACTGATTGTTATATTTGCGAAGAATTTATCATCAGTAGTGGATGCACTATATTCTCTTATTTTATCTTCAAACTGCGTAATACTAATTGTTTGTGGATGAGAACCAAAAATTAGTTGTCATAAAAATCATAAAAGTATGATAGTTAAAATTGTAATTAATACTACAGTTCACTTTTTTTTCTTTAAAAAATTCATTAATTAATCCTTTCTTCATATTAAGTATTATAAATTATAAGACTTTTAATTGATTTATTAATAAAATTTATAAAAATGATACTTATTTGGGAAAAAAGTCCCTTTTTTCCATTTCAAAAAATAAAATTTCCAATTTTTTTCACTCTTAGTGATAAAAAAATAAATTTAAAAACAGTTTGATTTCTTTTTGCTTTATAGTGCTATAATTTTAAATAATTATGGAAAATGGAGAAATAGTAACAGGTAAAGTTAAAAAAATCTTTAAAAATTACTTTTGTGTCAATTTAAAAGATGGTTATCAAGGTATTGTTTTTATAAAGGAAATTAGTGATTATTACATTCAAAATTTAGAAGAAATGTTTATAATAGGGGATGAAATAAAACTAAAAATTTTAAGTATTAATCACCATACAAAAAAAGCAACACTTTCTTTTAAACAAATAAGACCTAAATACTTAAAAAGTCCTTTTTCTTTTAAATTAACCGAAACAGAAAATGGTTTTAAAAATTTATTAAGATTTACAAAAAACGAGGTAGAAAAATGAAAAAAATAACTTTAAATTTAAAAAATGCAATAAAAGAAGAAGAAATTTTAAAATTTCAAGATCAAGTAACTAAAATTAATGATTCAATGAATGATTTTTCTGCAGTTGGTTCTGATTTTTTAGGTTGAAAAGATTTACCAGAAAATAGCAATTGAAAAGAAATAAATGAAATGAAAAAAGCTGCTAAAAAACTTCATACTGATAATATTGAAGTTTTAGTAGTTATAGGGATTGGGGGTTCATATTTAGGAGCTAAAGCCGCTATTGATGTTATTCAAGGTATGTATCCTGGAATTGAAAGAAAAATGGAAATCATTTTTGCAGGTACTTCCATTAGTTCAAATTCTTTATATCAATTATTAAAATATGTGGAAAACAAAAGATTTGCAATCAATGTTATTTCCAAATCAGGAACAACAACAGAACCTGCTATAGCTTTTAGATTCTTTAAATCTCTTTTAGAATCTAAAGTAGGTGTTGAACAAGCACAAGAATTAATTTTTGCAACTACCGATGCAAATAAAGGAACATTATTTGAAATGGCAAAAATTAAAAAATACCAAAAATTCGTTATTTTAGATAATATTGGTGGAAGATTTAGTGTGCTTTCTCCTGTTGGTTTATTCCCTTTAATTTGTGCTGGAGTAGATATTGATGAAGTTCTTAAAGGTGCTGCAGAAGCTAATGAAATTTATAAAAATAGTTCGCTTGAAACAAATGATGCTTATAAATATGCTGTTGCAAGATTCCTTTTAGGTAAAAAATATAAAGCAGAAATGCTCGTTTCTTATGAACCTAATTTTGCTTTCTTTAATGAATGATGAAAACAATTATTTGGAGAAAGTGAAGGTAAAAATGAAAAAGGATTGCTACCAACATCTGCTATATTCTCAACCGATCTTCATTCATTAGGTCAATTTATTCAAGAAGGATCAAAAATTCTTTTTGAAACAATAATAACCTTAAAACATCCAGAACACGATTTAATAATTAATGAAGATGAAGAGAATTTAGATAAATTAAATTATTTAGTAGATAAAACAGTTCATTTTGTAAATAATGCAGCTTTTGAAGCCACAATGGATGCACACGTAAATGTAGGTAAAGTTCCTAACATTCACTTATTATTAGAAGATTCCAAAGAAAGAAGTTTTGGATGACTAGTAATGTTCTTTGAAAGAGCTTGTGCAATTTCAGCATACTTACTTGGAGTTAATCCATTTAATCAACCAGGTGTTGAAGTTTATAAATCAAATATGTTTAAAATTCTTGGTAAAAAATGAAAATAAAAATCATAAATCTTATACAGGTTTATGATTTTTTTATCAAAAAGTAACTTAACTTATTTAGTAAAAATTTGCTCTCAATTATTTATTTTGACTTCTAAATCACTAATAGAATTAAAGTCTTTCAAATCCATACTATTAATTGGAACCATAAAGGAAAATTGCAATATTTTGTATGAATTATTTAATTTTGTTTGTTTTAAAAATTTAAAATCAGTTTTCCTTTCTTTTGATTTTTCTAACCGAAAATTCATATGAAGTGTTTTGTTGTTATAATCAAAATAAATTGAATTAAACATAGGATAAATTCGTTTTAAAACATCATAATCTAGAGAATTATTTTTAACTATAGTTCCTAAAGATAAACTATCTTTTTTATCAGAAACATCAATATTTAATCCTGATTTTTTTATATTTTCTTGATTAAAATCAGAAGGAACTTTAACATAAAAGTTTATAAGGACTGCTTCACTTAAAATAGTTGGTAATAAATTAATGTCATATCTAAAATTTTTATAATTCAATAATTTAACACTCAAAGCAAAATTATAATTTTCAAAATTAGAAATATTTAAGTTGTTTTCTGTGGAAAATAAAGCATTTTCGCTATTTTTTGAAAATTCTAAAAATTCTTCTTTTTCTTTATTAGAATGATTTATATATTCATTATTAAAATAAATGTTGTGTTGTTTGTCACTTAAAAATAAATTTTTGTTTTCAAAAGTATCTGAATTGGTTAAATCTATTCAAAAAATATTTTTTAGTTTTTCTACGTTCTTAAGATTTTGATTATTGAAAGTATGAATATCAGGATTTCAATCATCAACTAAAGGCTCTGTTGTATAACGAAATTCTCCACCTTCAGAATCGCTATGTATTTTCTTATTTTCTTCTGTTTTAGAATTACAAGAAGTTATGGCAATAGATGAAAATACAAAAGCACTTAAATTAAGCAAAATTCATCTTTTTTTCATTTCCCTCCTTATAATATAATTATACATAATTTGAATAAAATAGCATAATTAAAATACAAAAAGTTCAAACTTTTTCAATTAAACTTTTTGTATTTTTCTATTTACTTTTATTAGTTGACTTTAATTCATCAATATTTACTTTAAATATTTCTCCTGTATAGACCAGATTTTTATCAGAAAATGAATCAAAGGAATTAATGTCCTGTATTCTTTCTGCTTTATATAAAGGAAATTGTGCATTTATTTCAAGACTTAGTTCGTATTCGTTATTTTCTTTTTTATTTAAATAAAAATTAATGTTGTCAAAATTAGAATTATTTATAATGGTTACAAAAGGATAAACAGTTAAACGATCGTTTCTTGAAATTAATGAATTTAAAGGTAAAAACTCATATTTTCACTCATAAGTTTTAGAAGAATCACTATCTTTAATTTTTACTAGTAAATTATTAATTACGTAATTTTTGATTCTTTCAAATAAATTAGCATTTTTAATTAATGAATTCACATTGACTTTGGTGTTTGTATTATTTAGATTTTTAGATTCTTCTTCTAAAAGAGATTTAACTTTCAATTTAGATAAATATTCACTAAATTTTTCTTTATTTATACTGAAATTAAATAATTCATTATCAACATTGCCTTTTTCATTTAAGTTATGTTTTCTTAATCCTGAAAAACTAAATATTTTTAAATACCTTGGAACACTTGCATTAACTTCTTCTTCATCTCTATTGTAAATTCCTACTTCTATATCCAATGTTCCTTCCAAATCATCTGCTTTAACACCTAAAACTTCATAATGAAATTTTGGATTATTATTGTTTTCTATATTTCTTTCTAAAAATTTTGTTATTAATGAAGGATTTAGCTTAATTTTAGAATTTCTAAATAAGTCTTTTGCATTTGTGCCAGAAACTAAAAATTCATAATTTAGTATCGTTTCATTTTCGCTTTTCGGTTGATTTTCTATATCTTGAAAACTCTCTCTATTTTCGTTATAAAGTAATAAACTCGCTATTAGTGAAGGGTAAAGTTCTTTTATTTCTGATGACAACTCTTTTGTTCTTAAAAAGTTTTCTTTTTCAGTGTCTTTTTCTGTATTTTTGTTTTGAAAATAACTAAAACCTTTTAAAGAAACAAAAATATCTTTTTTGTTGTTTTTTTCTGTATAAAAGGAAATTTTAACATTATCTATTATTCCTACATTATTTTTTACATCACTAATTTCTTTAGAAAAAGTAGCTATAATTTTAGAAAATTTATGTCTAATATCATAAGGTAAACTTATGCTAGAACTTAAACTTTCTGTATCGTTATTTTTGAATCTTTCATAAAATGAAGATGAATCGTAGGTTTTATAAAAATCAATTACATTTAATGAATTACCAAGTTGGTCAATTGATTTCATTATTTCTTGCTCATTTTCATCTAAAATTTTGCTATTTTTTGTTCTAAAAATTGTATTTATTTCTTCTTTTATAGGGGAAATTGATATAGAAATATCAGAATTAGGTTTATTTGCACCGATTGAAATTAATTTATAATTTGTATTTTCTTCAAGATTTTCAATTTTAAACTCTCTTTTGTTTTCAATTGCTTTTGGAGTTACGTAATATTCTCTTGTTTCGGAAGTATCTAAATTTTTAAGAACAAAAGAAAAAGTTACATCTTTTTCAACATTTAAATTAAAACCTACTTCAATTTCAACAGAAGTTTCTTTAACATTTTTAAACTTTAAATCATTAACATCATATGAAATTACTTTAATTGGAGTGAATGGTGAAATATCAGATTCATTTTGCTCTTTTTTACAGGAAACAGCAACAATAGATGTTGTAACTATTGATGTTGCTAAAACTAAATTTATTAATTTATTTTTCTTTTTTATCATATTTTAAATATAACACTTTTTATTTTAAATTTATAAAATTTTGCAAATTTCTTTTAAAATAAAAAGAATTAGATAATCTTTTATATAAAATTCATTATTATCTTACTTTTTCAATAAAAAAAAGTATAATTTAAAAAAGAAATTACAAGATGTTTTTATTAAATTAATAATTAATAATGAAAAGAAAGGAAAAAATGGCAAAAATTAGCATTTTTGGTTTAGGGGGATTAGATGAAAATGGAAAAAACTCCTATGTTATTGAAGTAAATAATTCTATTTTTCTAGTTAATGCAGGAGCAAAGGTTCCTATAAGTTCAACTAATGGTGTAGATACTTTAATCCCTGATTTTACCTATTTAGAACAAAACAAAGACAAAATTAAAGGAATATTCATTACAGATGGGAAAAATGAATCTTTTTCAGCAATCCCTTGATTATTGATGAAAATAAAAGGTTTAAAAATATTTTGTTCACCTTTTACTAAATTTTTAATTTTAGACAGGATTTCAAAGTATAAAATAGGACACACAGATTTTGAAGTTATTTCAATAACAAATGAAAAAATTGACTGTAATGATGCAATAGTTAAATCTATTCCACTCGCTGGATCAATGCCTGGAGTTTATGGATACAACTTTGAAACAGAAGATGGATCTATTGTTGTGATGCTTAATTTTGTTGTTGGATCTTTAAATATATATGGAACTACAAATTTAGATTATATTAAATCATCAATTGAATCTCCAAAAGGAATTCACACTTTATTAATTGATTCTGGAAGAGCTAATTATAAAGGAAAAGCCATTGATAAAATAGATGTGACTCCATCTATTGAAAATATTTTTTTCAAAACTGATCAAAATTCTAGAATTGTTATTGGTTCATTTGATGAAGAAATGGCCCTTTTACAAGAAATTTTAGATTTAGCTAAAAAATATGATAGACCTGTTGCTGTTTATGGTAGAACATACGGGCAACTTGTAGATCTTATTAAAAAAATAAAATATGAAGGTCAATTTTTAAAATTACCTAAATTTATCGACTATAAAGAAGTTAATAATCATAAAAATGCTGTTGTATTAATCACCTCTACAAGTGAAAGACTGTATCAAAGATTCTTAAGAATTACAGAAAATAACGATGTATTTTTTAAATTATTAAGCACTGATACAGTAATTATGATTGCACCACCATTAAATGGTTTAGAAGTTCTTTATGCTATGACTTTAGATGAAATTGCAAGAATTACCCCTAAAGTTGTAGATATTACAGAAAATGAATATTATAGAATAAGACCTGCAAGAGAAGATATTTTCCAAACTGTTTCCAGTTTGAAACCTAAATACTTTATCCCTTTACAAGGACTTTATAGATATTTTGTGGTTGCATCTGAAATAGCAGCACTTGCTGGAGTTAATAAAAGTAATTCTATCATTTTACAAAATGGAAAAATAGCAACTTTTATTGATGGAAACTTATTTTCACAAAAAGGAACCCTAAAACAAGTTGGTGAAGTAATTATAGATGGTTTTGGAATTGGAGACATTTCTTCTGAAGTAATAAAAGAAAGAGAAACTCTTGCTCGTGATGGAATCATAACAATAACAAGTTTAGTGGAATACAAAAGTAAAAAACTTCAAGGTGATTTACAGATAAATTCTTCTGGAATTATTTCTAAAGAAAACAAAAATATAATTCATGAAATAATAACTTCTGCTTTTTATCAATCCTTTTTAGATGCAGAAAAAATAGTTTTAAAAGATTTACAAGAAAAAATTAAAAAAATAATTAAAAAGAAAATTTTCAAAATTTTTGATAAGGAACCAATCATTGTTGTGGTGTTTTATGAAATTTAAAAACAGAAATGTTGAAAAAATTTTAGAAAATAAATTTCTTTGATTTATTATCATAATTATTCACTTAGCACTAATTGTTTTTGCATTTTTAAATATCAAAGGTTTAACTACTATTTATTCATACACTATTGGTCTTTTGTTTGGAAATTTAGCATATTCTTACTTTTTAATTGTTTTTATTTTGTGCATAATAAAATTGAGTACACCTAAAATTATGTTTATTAAAAATTTCAAAATAGACTTGTTTTTAATTAGTTTATTTTTAATTTTTGTAAATATGTTTGTTTCTTTTATAGTGCTTGAAGTTGTGCAATATGAAGGCAATTTCTATTTTAGTGTGGGTGCTAATGTTTGAAATCACAATTTTCAAGAGTGATGAAATACTTTAGCTCCTGAAAAAGTAAATTCATCTTTACCAAATTTAAATCACTTGGGATTTATCAATATTTTTCTTTATTCTGTACTAAAATCCACCACTTCAGTAATAGGGGTTATTCTTGTTCCTCTTGTAGCATTTATAACTTACTTATTGGTAAAAATATTGATTTTTATGAAAAAAATGCCCAAAATTAAGAAAAATGAAAAAAATGAAGAAAAAATAGTAAAATTTAAAAAGAAAAAAATAAATCAAGAATCAACGGAGGATAAAGAAGGAATTTCAAAAGATGAAGTTAGTGTTAAGCAACATCAAGAAACTTATGACAATCAGAAAGTAATTGATGAAAATAAAGATAACCCATCTAAAAATAATTTAGACTTAAATGAGACTTTACCTTTTGAAAATCCTTTTGATTAATATATGGAAATAAAAAAAATGAGTTGAGAAGAAGCTCAAAAACACATTGAAAACGGAGTTGTTTATTTAGAATTTACAACAACTTGATGTGGAGACTGTAAAATGATGGCACCAGTGGTGCAAAAAGTTGCAGATCACTTTGATGAAAACTCAGGTTTAAAAATGATTAATGTTGATGCTGAAGAAGCACAATTATTTAGAAAAGAAGGAACTCGTTTTGAAGTTTTAAGAGTTCCTACTCACCTTGTTTTAAAAGATGGAAAAATTTTAAACAAAGGATTTGAATATTTTCCAAAAGAAGTCTTAATTGAGTGAATTGAAAACGCTCTAAAATAAGTACCTGAAGGTACTTTTTTTATTTATATTTTAGAATTTTTTTTATAAACATTTATAATTATAATTATGAAATTTTTTGAAAAACTAAAAACAAGATTATTCGGTTCAAAAGAAGATAAAGAAAAACTTAAAGAACTTGAATTAGAAAAGAAAAAAGAAAAATTAGAAAAGAAAATTGAAAAAGATTTAGAAAAGAAAATAATTAAAGAAGACAAAGTAGAAAGATACGTTGCTGGTTTAAAAAAATCCAATGTTTCTTTAACTGAAAAAATTATAAATTTACAAAATTCTTATAAAAAAATTGATGAAGAAATGTTTGAAGAATTAGAAGAAATTCTTATTATGTCTGACATTTCTTATTCGCTTGTTGAAGTGATTATTTATGAAATAAAAAAAGAAGTAAAAAGAGAAAATCTTAGTGATCCTAAATTAATAGGTGAAATTATTGCTGACAAAATTTACACAATTTATGCCAATAATTCAATAATTAACACTCAACTAAACATCGAAGAAAACCGTTTAAATATTATTTTAATGGTTGGTGTTAACGGTTCAGGAAAAACAACATCTATTTCCAAAATAGCAAAAAAATATTGTGACCAAAATAAAAAAGTTTTAGTTGCTGCTGGTGACACTTTTAGAGCTGCTGCCGTAGAACAATTATCTATTTGAGCACAAAGAGCAGGAGCGGATATTATTATGCCTAATCCAAATGAACACGATCCTGCTTCAATAGTTTATAGGTCTTTAGATAAAGCGATTGCTGAAAACTATGATTTATTAATAATAGATACAGCCGGAAGATTACAAAATAAAGTTAATTTAATGAATGAACTTGCTAAAATTAATAACATTATTCAAAAAAGAATACCGGAAGCACCTCATGAATCTTTATTAGTTATTGATGCAACTACAGGTCAAAACGGAATTTCTCAAGCTATGCACTTTAAAGAAGTAACCCCTATTTCTGGTATTGTTTTAACTAAAATGGACGGTACAAGTAAAGGTGGAATAATTCTTTCCATAAAGGAAAAACTTGATTTAGATGTTAAATTAATAGGTCTTGGTGAAAAAATGGAAGATTTAGAAGAGTTTGATTTAGATGCATTTATTTATGCTTTAACTAAAGACTTTATGAATAAGGAAAGCAATGAGTAATATCGAAGATAGAGATTTATTAATTAAATTATTCGATAAATATTCTTCATTATTAACACAAAATCAAAAACAAATTTTCCAGCTTTTTTATTTTGAAGATCTTTCATTGGCAGAAATTGCAGAAATTTGTGCCACAACAAGAAGTGCAGTTTTTGATTCATTGAAAAAAACAAAAACTAAATTAACTAAATTTTATAAAGAAATAGAGAAAGGAGAAATAGATGTTTAAACCTAATGTAAAAATAATAAAACATATAGAAAATAAGATAAAAAGTTTGAAAAAAATATCAAAAATATATTTTTGAGCAAACATTGCTTTTTCAGCATTAATTATTATCTTAAATATTTACTCTATAATTAGCGCTATTATCTATTTAGACTATGCTGCCACTGAGTTAGTTAAAGATAATTCAGAGATAGGAAGACACATAACTTCAAAAAGTCAATGAATTGAAATTTTAAAAACTCTTTCATATACTGCGATTTTTGTTGTATTTCTTATCACCATCTTTTTCCTAAGTTTATTTTTAGCTATATTTAAAACTTCTTTTCACTACAATCAATATAAAAAAGTCCAAAGACAGTTAACTTATTTACTCATAAAATATGAATCACAAGATGAAGAATATACCATTGAACAATTTAAGAAAGAATTAGAGTTAGTTGAACCTATACTAATTAACAGAAACAAAAAAAGTCTAAAAAAAGAATTAAAATCAACTCTATTGAAGAAGGTAAACTAATATGGAAATTGAAAAAAAATACAAGAAAATATATAATATTCTTTTTTCCAAAGTTTTTGTATTAAGATTTCTTTTCTTTACATTAACTTTTGTGACTTTTATTTTGGTCTTTTTAAGTTCTATGCTTACTGCTTATTTTTTAGCAGGAGTAGGAGAAAGATTTAGACCAGTATTGCCAGAACAATTCACAAACAGCGAATTTAGAAATAACTATGCTATTATAATTGCTTGATTATCTGCTTCAGGTAGTTTCATAACATCTATTATTTCTTTCTTTGCAATGCAAGCAAAATACAAGAAAAATAAAAAAGCTCTCACTACTATCAAACTAGAAAAAGCTCTTTATGATGCTAATCTTGGTCTGTACAAAAAAAACAAACATAAAGGAGAAATCCTTTTAAAAAGATTATTTTTAATATTAAAATGAAACTATTTAGATAGAGAAAGTGATGTGTCTTCAGAAACTATTCTTGCAAGTCAAACACATAAAAAATATGTATTAAAAAACCTAGAAAATATGGAAGAAAAGGAATTATTACAACTTGTAAATAAAACAAGAAACAAATATAAAAGAAAATTTATAATTTCATACTATTTATTTTTATTACTTAATATTTTGGTAATAGTTATGACTTCCTTAATGATTGTATTCAACTTATACTCATTAAGATTTAATCAGTTTCCTGACATAAAAGGAACAGAAAAATCAATTTATTACTTACTAGAAATAACTTTAGCTTCTGCTTTAACAACCTTGCTTACTTCTATTTCTTCCTTTTTTGCCTTTGGAGAAAAAAGAGAAAAAATTAATAGCGATATTAAAGAATTAGAAAAAAAATTAGAAGAATTTAAAACAGTTCCAATTGAAAATCTAAATGAATGAATTGAATCTATATCAAATTATGGAGAATTATTATAAAATTTAATATAATTAAAATATGTGATTACCAATAATTCAAATTATAATTTTCTTTTTATGGAATATAGCATCTGCTGCTATTTTATATAACAGAATTAAAAAACCTTATAAAACATTTAGAAAAACTCATGTATGAGGAAAAATAGAAAAATTCAATTTACTAACTTATAACACTTATGTTTTTGCTTCATTAGGTGGTTTAGTTAATGTAATTTATCAATTATTTAATAACCATTTTTCTTTATCTGTTGCAGTTTTCTTAACATTATTTTCTACTTTAATTTATATTCTTTCTGTTTCTTTTTATAGTTTAGAAATTTATGTTTATTTTAAAGTAAAACAAAATCCTTTATGATTATATAAAGAAAAATAAAGAAAAGAGTTTTTAAAAATTCTTTTCTTTTTTTCAGTTCTTTTATAAAAACGCTTTTTGTATTATAATTATTTAGTAATTTTATTACATAACAAATAGGAGTGATATGAAAAATAAAGAAAATACTCAAGTTGAACTTACAATTAAAGAAACAAAAATTAAAAAAGTTATTGGTTATGCTTCTAGAGAAAATTTCTTTATGTTTTGATTGCCTTTTATATTATTTGCATTGTTTTCAATTTTTCACGGAATAATTTATGCTGTTCTTCCTTTAGAAAGACAAAATTCATATAAAATAGCATATTCAATTATTTCAGCAATAACAATTTTAATATCTATAATTTTATTGATATTTTTTATAATTAATTTTGTTAATAATAGAAAAGCTTTAAAACAATTAGAAAAAAAAGCAGGGGATGAAGAAATTCAACTTTCATTATCTAAAAACAAATCAGTAAGAATTTCTACATTAAGTAAATATTATGCTGCATTAGATGCAATTGAGCAACTTGATAAACACGAGAGATATTTAAAATGAGCTAAGAAAAATTCAAGCTTCTTCGATTTTCTTTTTGTGTTTTAAATAAAACAAATAAAATAAAAATAAAGGAATTTCCTTTATTTTTTTCTTTTTAATATTATTCTTTTTACTATCAATAAGGTAATTATAGGAAGAATTAAAATGATAGCGATAGATAAGAAAAATAATTTTAAATATCCTTTATTCATTTTAATCTTCATTTGATCAATTTCTGTATCTTTAACTATTTGATAACCAAAATAATCTTGTATATCATTTGTTCTTTTTTTTCTTGCTATAGTCAATATTGCTCAAATAACAATATTTCCTAAAATAATTAAAGAAAGAATTATTGAAAGCAATTGTGGATTAGGACTTAAAGCACTAATTCAAGCTTTAAAATTTAAAAATATATCGTGATAATTTTTATTTTTAAAATATCATATAAATAAAGTAAAAATACCCATATAAAATATAGAAAAGACTAAGAATCAGTTATGATGAATTTGTTGTTTTATTAACTTTTTATACAACTGAGCTATAAATGTTGGAATAGCTTGTGTATTTTTTTCTAATTCTATTCTATAAAACTTTAAAGCCTTTTTAATAGAAGAAAATTCAATTAACTTCATTATAAATTTAAAAAAAGAATATGATAATAAACCAACAGGAATAATAAATCAACTTCAACTATAATCTCTATCAACAATTTTCATTGCTTTAAAACTATTTGTTGCAATAAGCGTTATTAAAATAGAAATTATTAATATCATTATTGAATAAAACAAAAGCATAGATAGTATGATTTTATTTTCAAGAGCAAAAATTTTATAAGCACCTGTGGGAATTACATTTTCAGGATCTTTATAACTACTTTTATATTTTGGTTGTTTTTTGTCTGTTTCTGCAACTTTAAAATGAGTAAATCTAACAGTTTCCGTGTTATTTAGTGGTGTTATTTTCATTATTTTTTACCACCATTGTTGTCAGTTTTTAAAATTGCTAAGAATGCTTCTTGTGGCACTTCTACAGAACCTATTGCTTTCATACGTTTTTTTCCTTCTTTTTGTTTTTTAAGGAGTTTTTGTCTTCTGGTTGGATCTCCACCATATAATTTTGCTGTAACATCTTTTCTATAAGCTTTTATTGTTTCTCTTGCTATTACCTTTGAACCAATTACCGCTTGAACAGGAACTTCAAATGATTGACGTGGAATAACTTCTTTTAACTTTTCAGTTAGTTCCCTTCCTTTATTATAAGCAAAATCTTTGTGTACAATCATTGAAAGAGCGTCGACTTTATCTCCATTTAAAAGGATGTCTAGTTTAACTAAATTAGATTCTCTATATCCTATTAATTCATATTCAAAAGAAGCATATCCTTTAGAAATAGATTTTAATTTATCAAAAAAATCAAAAATTATTTCTACTAAAGGTAATTCATAAATAACCCTTCTTCTGTTAGCATCTATAAATTCAATGTCAACATAAGTTCCTCTTTTATTTTGTGATAATTCCATAATAGAACCTACATAATTTTCAGGAACTATAATTGATGCTTTAATATAAGGTTCTTCAATTTTTGAAATAAATGTTGGATCAGGTAAATTAGAAGGATTAGCAATAATTTCCATTGAACCATCAGTTTTATATACATGAAATTCTACAGAAGGAGCAGTAGCTATTAAATCAATATTGAATTCTCTTTCTAATCTTTCTTGTAGTATTTCCATATGAAACATTCCAAGAAATCCAATTCTATAACCAAAACCAAGAGCTTTTGAGGATTCTGGTTCAAAAGTTATTGAAGAATCTGATAAAGAAATTTTTTCTAAAGACTCTTTTAATAAATCATAATCCTTTCCATCTATTGGATAAAATCCTGTATAAACAACAGGTTTTAGTTTTTTATAACCTGGTAAAGCACTATCTGCTGGATTATCAACTAAAGTAATGGTATCTCCTACAGAAATATCCTTAGCATCTCTAATAGAAGCAGCAATTCAACCAACTTCACCAGAAACTAATTCTTCTTTTTTTAATTCAGCAGGAGTTCTAACCCCTAATTCAACCACGTGAAATTTTTTTCCTGAAGAAAATAAAAAGAAATTATCTCCCACTTTAATTTTTCCTTCTACAATTCTTACTAAAAGAACAACGCCTTTATATGGATCAAAATAAGAATCGAAAATTAAAGCTTTTAAAGGTTTATTATCATCTGCTTCTTTAGGTGCGGGAATTTTACTAATTATTGCTTCTAAAACTTGATCAATATTTTGACCAGTTTTAGCGGAAATAAGCACACTTTCGTCAGCAGGAATTCCAATAACATTTTCAATTTCTTTTTTAACCCTTTCTGGATCAGCAGAAGGTAAGTCAACCTTATTAATTATTGGAATTATTTCTAAATTATTATCAATTGCCAAATATACATTAGCTAATGTTTGAGCTTCTATTCCTTGCGTAGCATCAACAAGAAGCAAAGCACCTTCTGTTGCTGCTAACGATCTAGAAACTTCATAAGTAAAATCAACATGACCAGGAGTATCAATCAAATGAAAAATAAAATCCTTGTACTTTAATTGTACAGCGTTTAATTTTATTGTAATTCCTCTTTCTTTTTCCAAATCCATTGAATCTAAATGTTGAGTTTTTAATTCTCTTTTAGCAACAGCACCAGTTAATTCTAGTATTCTATCAGCTAATGTTGATTTTCCATGATCAATGTGTGCAATTATACAAAAATTTCTTATATTTTCTTTCTTCATATTTATAAATTTTACAATATTTTTGTAAAACAAATATTAAAAAAGAACCTTTTCTTAAGGTTCTAAAAATTAGTTTGTTGTAGTAGTGCTTGGATTGTTAGTTGAAGTTTCTGCTTCTTTGTTAGAATTATCATTATTTTTATCTTTTTGAATATTTTGAGTTGTAGGAACAGCTGGATTTACAGAATGATCTTTTTGCACTTTTTGAACAATTAGTCAAACAGAAGCACCTAAAAATACAGCAGATGCAAATCCTAAGAAAATTCCTCAAAGTCATCTGTTATTTCTTCCTTGTCTTGTTTTAGCTTTTCTACTTTCTTTTGGTTTTTTTGGAGATTTTTCTTGTTTTACTTCTTTTTCTTCTAACGTCATTTCTTTTTTCATATTACCTCATTAATTTAAATATATAAAATTATAACATTTTTATTATTTATTTTTATTTTTTTCTGTTTTTTGTAGATAAAATTATTCACTACAAAATAAAAAATCTCAAAATTTTGCCTTTTTTTTATTCAAAACATAAAAAAATAAAAAATTTTTAAGTGCGTTTATATAATATAATCGAAATAAATTTAAATTTATTCATAAAAACAAGGAGGAAAAATGTCAAGATATTTTACTATCAATGTTTCATGTGCATCATGTAAATCAAATATTGATAAACAGTTTCAACAATATCCTGAAATTAAATATTCACTTAATTTAATGGATAAAATGTTAAAAGTAGATGCAGATGATGAACTTTATCCAGATGAATTAATTATAAAATTAGCAAAACAGGCTGGATATGATGCTGAACCATACTAAAAAATTTTGGTCAAAATTTTTAAGATGAATTTGAACCCCATTTAACAATATGGTAATTCAAATTATCATCTTTATCCCTTTTTTCTTAGTTATTTTAACTAATATAATTGGTGCAATTAACAATAAACACGAAATTATTTATAATAATCAACAAAATTGAGTTTTTATAGTTTTAGGGATTCTTGCAACCTTTATAGTTTTTGTAGTTTCTGTAGAATACTTCAAAAACTATGTAAGACTATTTAAAGGTGTAATGAATATGAACCTTTTAATTGCAATCGGGGTTCATATATCTTATTTTTACTCATTAATAATGACTTTATATACTTTATTTTCTAAAGATGGTGGATACTACAAAATAGAAATGTATTTTTGAGAGGTTCCTTCTGCTTTGCTTCTTTTTGTGTCCATTGGACACTATTTAGAAAATAAATTAATGAGGAAATCTAGTATAGGAATTAAAGAATTATTAAAATTACAAAATCGCTATTCAATGCTTGTTTTAGAAGATGGAACAACTAAAAAAGTATCAACAAGTACTTTAAAAGTAGGTGATGTCATCATTTTACCAAAAGGGCAAAACGTGCCTATTGATGGAATAATTTTAGAAAATACTTCTGAGTTAGATATGGCAGCAATTAATGGTGAACCTTTACCAAAAACCGTGCAACCAGGGGATTTTGTGGTTTCTGGTGCTATCAATTTAACTGCTTCACTAAAAATTCAAGTGCAAAAAACAGCAAGAGAATCTACTCTTGCTAAAATCATTGACAAGCTTGAAAATATAGTTGATTCAACTTCAAAAATACAGAGATTAGCCGATGTAATAGTTAAATATTTTATTCCTGTTATTTTATCAATTGCTCTTATAAGTTTTCTTACTTGAACAATTTCTTTATATCTAATTGATTCCAAGTATTGACCTTCTTATTTAGAAAAAGATCTACAACCAATTTATTATGGAATAAAAATTGGTGTAACTGTTGTTGTTATAGCTTGTCCTTGTGCTTTTGGAATAGCGGCTCCTGCTGCTATTTATTCTGCAAGCGGACTTGCAACAAAAAACAAAATTCTCTTTTCTTCTGCTGATGTTTATGAAAAACTTAAAAAAGCAAAATACCTAATTTTTGACAAAACAAGAACATTAACAAAAGGAAAACCTGAAATTGTTAAAATTTTTGGAGATAGCAATTTTGAAACAATTGCTCAAAGTTTAGCTAGCAAATCTCACCACCCTTTATCTCAAGTTATAACTAATTATAAAAAATTTAATCCCGTTTCTATTTCTAATGAAAAAGAGATTCCGGGATATGGAATCATAGGTGAATTTGAACAAAGTCAATACGAACTTGGATCTTATAAAAAAATGTTAGAAAAAGGTTTTATTGACAAAGTAAAAATCAATTCTTTTGAAGCATATAGTTATGTTGCTCTTTCAAAGGACAATAAAATAGTTTTTGTTTATGCTCTTGGTGATCAAATCAAGCAAGATGCTAAAAAAATAATAGAAAAATTTCATAAACTCGGATTAGAAGTAGTTATTGCTTCTGGAGATAATAAAGAAGTTGTAAAACAAATTGCATCTGAGTTGAATATAAAGGAATTTTACGGACAATTGCAACCAGAAGATAAACTCAAATTAATAAGTGAATACAAAGAAAAAGGTGAAACTATCTTTATTGGAGATGGCCTAAATGATATTTTAGCTATTAAACAAGCAGATTTAGGAATTGCTTTTGCAAGTGGGTCTGATTTGGTAAATAGTACAGCCGATATTTCATTAATGACTAATGAATTATATGCTGTTTATCAAGCAATTTATTTAGCTAAAAAAACATTAATGGTTATCAAAATGAATTTTATTTGAGCTTTCTTATTTAATTCACTTGCAATTCCTTTAGCTATTAGTGGATTAATTTTTCCTTGAATAGCTGCTCTTATAATGATTCTTTCCAATATTTTACTTTTAGTAAATACACTATACTTTAAAAGACATACATCTAAAAAACTCAAAACTATTGTTGAATAATTTATATTTGGATAAAAATTGTAAATAAACAATAATTTAAAAACAAAAAAATGAATTTTTTCTATTTTTTTTATATAATTTAAAAATAATAGAATATCGATGACGAAGACACGTTCAAAGAGTTAAAGCACTAGAGAATTGACGGTTGGTGCAAGTCAATCTGGATCCTTTGAATATCACTTCCGAGACCTAACAAGGCGTTTGGTTCACGAAACGAACAAAAAAGAGAATCTGATTCAAGGTGGTACGTTAGTCCTTGAATGCAGATTTTTATTTTATTTAAAAAGGAGTAGTTATGGAAAAACAATATAAAGATACTTTAAATATGCCTCAAACAGATTTTGAAATGAAGGCAAATTTAGTTGAAAAAGAAAAAAAATACAGACAATTCTGACTCGAAAAAGAAATTTACCAACAAGTTTTAAAGAAAAATAAAGGTAAACCACAATATGTTTTACACGATGGTCCACCTTATGCAAATGGAAGCATCCATTTAGGACATGCTCTAAATAAAATTATTAAAGATATTATAGTTAGATATAAAAGTATGAGTGGTTTCTACTCACCTTTTGTAAATGGTTGAGATACTCATGGTCTACCTATTGAGTTAAAAATGCTACAGAATTTGAATAAAAATCAAAAAGATTTTTCTATTTTAGAACTTAGAAAAGAATCAAAAAAATATGCTTTAGAGCAAATAGAAAATCAAAAAAATCAAATGCAAAAATTACAAATGCTTAGTGATTTTAAAGAAATTTATATAACATTAAGACCTGAATTTGAAGCAAAACAACTTGAATTACTTAAAAAAATGGCTTTAGATGGTTTATTAAGAAAAGGATTAAAACCAGTATATTGATCACCTTCAAGCCAAACAGCTTTAGCTGAAGCTGAAGTAGAATATGCAGAACACAGATCTCCTTCAATTTATGTTAGTTATCTTGTTACAAAGGGAAATTCCTTTATAAAAGAAAATGATAATCTAATTATTTGAACAACAACTCCTTGAACTTTAATTGCTAACTCAGGTGTTGCTATTGGGCAAGATTTTGATTATTCTAGAGTTCAAGTACAAGAAAAAATTTATATAGTAGCAACTGAATTGGTTGAAAAACTTGCAGCAGAGTTTAAATGAGAATCATATAAAATTCTTGAAACTACAAAAGGGAAAGAATTATATGGAGCAGAATACATAAGACCTATAAAAAGAGATTTAACTGGTAAAGTGGTTTTAGGACATCACGTAGAAATCACAGCAGGTACTGGTCTTGTTCATATGGCTCCTTTATTTGGTGAAGATGACTTCTTAATTGGTAAAAAAGAAAATCTAGATATGATAATGCACGTTGCTGATGATGGAACTCTAAATAAAGAAGCAGAACAATATGAAGGAATGTTCTATGAAGACGCTAATAAAGAAATAGGAATGTTTTTAGAATCAAAAGGTGAATTATTAAAATTACAATTTATAAAACACTCATATCCACATGATTGAAGAACTAAAAAACCTATTATATTTAGAGGAACACCACAATGATTTGTTTCAATTGATAAATTTAAAAATAAAATTTTAGAAGCTATTGATGAAGTTAAATTCTTCAATGAATGAGGTAAAAAACGTTTATCAAAAATGATTGAAAATCGTGCTGAATGAACAATTTCCAGACAAAGAACTTGAGGAGTTCCAATCACAATTTTCTATGATAAAAACAGAGATCCTGTGATTAACGAAGAAATTTTTGACTATGTAATTAATTTAGTCAAACAAAACGGAAGCGATGTTTGATATGAAAAAGAAGTTGATGATCTTTTACCTGAAAAATATAGAAATTTAGGTTGAACAAAAGAAAAAGATATTATGGATGTTTGATTTGATTCTGGTTCTTCTTCTATAGGAGTAGAAATAGAAGGAACAACAAAACCTTTTGATTTATACTTTGAAGGTTCAGATCAATATCGTGGTTGATTTAACTCTTCTTTAATTAATTCAGTAGTTTATAGAGGAACTGCTCCATATAAAGAACTGCTTTCACACGGATTTATTGTTGATGAAAAAGGACAAAAAATGTCTAAATCTCTTGGTAATGGAGTTGAACCAATTGACCTAATTAACAAACACGGAGCTGATGTTTTAAGACTTTGAGTTTCCAACAGCGAATATTCTGATGATATTTCTTATTCAACTAAAATTTTTGAACAAAACATAGAAATATACAGAAAAATAAGAAATACAATTAGATTTTTACTTGGAAATATTAATGATTTTGATTATGAAAAAATTGACAATATTCAACTTGAAGGAATACATGAATTTATTGCTAATAAAATTAATAAGTTAAATAATGAAATTATTAAGCACTATAATGACTTTAGATTCTTGTTGGTTGTAAAAGAAATAAATAATTTCATTATTGATTTTTCTGGATTTTATCTTTCTATAACTAAAGATAGTTTATATGCAGATAAAAAAAATTCGCCAGAAAGATTAATGATTCAAAAAAACCTTTACAACTTAACTCAATTACTTTTAATTTCTTTAGCTCCTATTTTACCAACAACAACCGAAGAAGCTTATTCTTTCTTTAAAAAAGAAAATAAACAAATTTCAATTCACTTAGAAAACTTTTTAAAAGAGAAAAAAATTGATGAACAAATAGATCAAGAGTGAAAAGAGTTCTTTACACTTAAAGATGAAATATATAAATTAATTGAAGAACAAATTAAAAATGGAGCTATCAAAAGACAAAATGAAGCTAAAGTTTATATAAAAACAGACAGTGAATTTATTAAAAAACTTAACTTAGTTAAACTCTTAATGGTTGGTACAGTGGAATTTGCAAATGAAACTAAAGTTACTGCTTTTGATTCATTAAAATGTCAAAGATGTTGAAATCACTTTGAAATGACTCAAATTAAAGATGACATATGTTTAAGATGTTTTGAGGTTTTAAAAGATGGACAAAATTAACATTTTTTTCAAGAATTGAAAAACAAAAATTTTGAGTTTTAATAAAAAAAGATTAATAATTAATGCACTTATTACTTTTGGTGTTTTATTAGTTTTAACACTAATTGATCAATTAACTAAAAATCTTATTTTTGAACATCAATATTTTCAAGAAAGAGCTGAATGAATTGATGGAAAAACCCTTTATAATTATGGTTTTATTGGTTTTAGACCTTTATTACATAGAGGTGTAACTTCAGGATTAAATAAATATTTAGGTTTTACGTTAATCCATATTTTCAGTTTATTAATTGTTATTGTTGTTCCTTATTTTATGGTTTTTTCTAAAAAATATTACACATTAGTATTTTTAGGATTTTTATGAGCAGGAACTTTTGGAAATATGCTTGACCGTTTTATAAATCAAAATGGAGTTAAAGATATTTTATTCTTACCATGACACGATAACGGAACATTCAACTTTGCTGATACCTTTATCGTAATTGGTTCCATAGGTTCAACTATAATTTTACTTTACACAAGCTTAATTGAACCTTACTTTAACAAGAAAAAAAATATTAATAATAAAAATGATTTTACAAACAATAGTAATAGTGGAGAAAACCAAACTTTAGATTCAAACAAATCAGAAGAAAAAGAAAACCCAGAAAACTAATCTGGGTTTTTTATTATATTAAAATCTCAATTCGTCCATTCTAATATCAATATATCATTATCACTTGTTTTGTTTTTATTATAAAATTCTTGAAAATATTCATTAGATACAAAAAATATGTTACCTTTATAAATATTATTTATTGTTTTAAAATTAAATCTTATTTTTAAATTGGGTATAACTTCATAATCTATATAGTCATCTTCTTTCATTTTATTTATTTTATTAGCAGGGAGTTCAAAATCCCATTCTCTCTGCTTTATTAACTTATTAAAAAGTATAAAATTCTTATCACCATTAAAAGAAAACTTTATTTCTCTATTTAGTAATTTATTTTGTTCAATTAAATCTTCTAATGATTTTGAAAATTTAATTACAAAATTACGAGATTTAGGAGTAAATAATTTAAATATTGAAGGAACAAGTCAAAAACCTTGCTCTGTTTGATTCACTTTTATTCTTTCTAAAGATTGTTGTTTCATAATAAAATTATATTAAATTTCTAAGAAAATTATATATTCCTTCTTCATCGTTACTATTCGTGGTAAAGGTTGATTTTTCCTTTATTTCTTCTTTTGATTGCCCCATTGCTACTGAAAATTTAGCTACTTCAAACATAGAAACATCATTGTCTTGGTCTCCAAAAACCAAGGTTTTTTCTAAATCTATTTTTTCTATTTTAGAAAGGATTTCCAATGCTTTTCCTTTTGAAGAATTTTCAGGCATTATATCAATGACTTTTTCTTGAGAGTTAATTAAATAAATATTGGTTACTTTTTCTATTTCTTTTTTGAAGTTAGTTATATTGTTAGGTTCAGAATCTGATTTAATAATTAAAAATTTTATAATGCTGTGATTTTGAATATTAAAATAGTTTTCTTTTAAATTGTTGTATTGTGAAAAAACGATATCAAACCTATATTTTTCTTCTTTAGAATCAACTGTATTTTTTAATCAGTTAAATCATTCCGGGAACTCTTTTTTACTGTAAAAACCAAAAATTTTCTTTGTTGTGTAAATTAAAAAAGTTATATTATTTTTAATTAAAATACCAAAAATTTCTTTTGTTTTTTCTTTATTAATAGGATTTTCAAAAATAACTTTGTCTTTTTTAAAATCATAAATTAAAGAACCGTTACAACTAACAATGGGGAAATCAGAATTTATTTTATAGTATTCTTCTTTTGCAAAATAATATGGTCTTCCTGTTATTATTGATGCTTTTATTCCTTTATTTTGTCTTAATTTTTCAATAATTTCTATACTTTTGTTAGTTATTTTCTTTTGTGAATTTAAAAGAGTTCCATCTAAATCAAAAAATATGTTTTCGATTTTTAACTTACTTATTTTGTCCATAATATGCGTTTGGACCGTGTTTTCTTGAATGGTGCTTTAATTGTAAGGTTTTATTAGCTTCTTTTTTATGTGGATCAATAATTAAAGTATTAATTGCCATTTTAGCAATTTCTTCAAGAGTCAAAGCTAAATCTACTGCTTTTTTTGGACTATCCATTGATCAAACAAAAGGTCCGTGTTCTTTTACTAAAGTCGCTTCTGTTGAAGCAAAATCAATTTTATTTTTTCTAAAATGTTCAATAATAACTAAACCTGTATTATGTTCATATGCTCCATTAATTTCGTCATCTGACAATTCTCTAGTACAAGGAACTGCTCCAAAAAAATTATCTGCATGTGTGGTTCCAAAACAAGGAATTTCTTTTCCTGCTTGAGCAAAACCAACAGCAAATGGTGAGTGGGTATGAACAATTCCTTTTATATTTTTATCTTCTTTATATAAAAGTGTATGTGTTGGAGTATCACTAGATGGTTTTAATTTAGAATCAATAACATTATTTTCCATATCAACAATAACCATATCATCTGGTGTCATTGTTTCATAACTAACTCCAGAAGGTTTTATTACCATATATTTTCTGTCTTTTGTGATTCCAGAAACATTTCCTCAAGTATGAATTGCGAGTTTGTACTTATATAGAAGCATATTAGCATCATAAACTTCTTTTTTTAATAATTCAATTTCTTCTTTATTCACCTTTTGCTCTCTTTCATTGTTTTTTATAAAATTCTAAAGCGCCTTTTATTTTATAAATGTTTTTTTCTTTTGATTCATCTGGAAAATTTTTTGATCACATTTCAATTAAAATAGGTACATTAAGGTCATTTCTTTTTATCTCTATTAATGATTTAGCAAAATTAACAGTTCCTTTCCCTCATCCTACTTCTTTAAATTTAGTAGGTAAAGTGTCTTTAAAGTGGAAAGCTACTATTTTTTCTCTTCCTAAAAATATTTCATTTTCTATATCTTTTGTAAATTGATTTAAATTACCTAAATCAGGATAAATATAGAAATTAGGTTCATTTATTTCTTTTAAAAAAGATAAACATTTAGAAATAGTTCCTGCAAAAGGAGTATCCATTGTTTCAAAAGCAAGAGTTATGCTGTATTTTTGTGCTAATTTAGCACATTTTTTCATTCCTTCAATAAACATTTTTTTAGTTTTAGAATTTGAAGTTTCATAATATACATCATAAGCTGCAATTTGAATAATTCTAATTCCTAGTTTTTTTGCAAGTATTATTGCTTTTTCCATTATTTCAAAAGCTTTTTCTCTGGTTTCTTTATTTTGTGAACCAAAAGGGAATCTTCTGTGTGCACTTAAACACATGGAATTAAAATAAAAGTCTTTTTCAATTAATAATTTTCTTAAATCATTAATTTTTTGGTTATCCCATTCTAATCTTTCAAGTCTAAAATCAGATTCATCAACGCTAAATTCGATAAAGTCAAAACCAGCTGCTTTAGCTATATCTATTTTGTCGCTTCAATCAAATTTATTGTTAATTGCTTTTTCATATATTCCTACAAATCTTTTTTTAGTTTCAGTATTTTTTAAACTCATCTTTAAATTCCTTTGCAGCAAGTTCTGGGTTTTCTGCATCTCTAATAGATCTACCTGCTATAAAAATAAATACAGGAATATCTTTAAATAATTTAATATCTTCCACAGTAACTCCACCAGTAACTGTTACCTTAAATCCCATTGATGCTAATTTAGCAACTGTATCAATATCTTTTTGTCCTCAATTTACACCAGAAGCTTGTGCATCTCTTGAACGGTGTCAAACAATTTGTGGAACTAAAGATTTTTTTCAATTTTCAACTTGTTCTCAAGTGAAATTTGTTGTCATTTCGATTTGTAATTCTTTATTTTTCCCATATGTTTGTGAAAGTTTTACTAATTCATCCATTGTTGCATTTTCTGCAGCACAAATTGCAGTAACATAGTCTGCTCCACTTTCAAAAAACATTTTTGCAAAAACTTTCCCTGCATCTGCAATTTTTCCATCTGCAACTATTATTTTGTCAGGAAAAGCTTTTCTTAATTCACTAATTGCTTTTTTCCCTTCAGAAGCAAGTAAAATAGTTCCTACTTCTATAACATCAATATACTTTTCTGCTTTTTTTGCTGATTTAATAGCATCTTCAATTGTTAAATTATCAAGAGCTATTTGTAATAATGGTAATGCCATTTTTCTCCTTTTATTGTAAATATTTTTGAAAATCAGTTTTTGAAATAATTTCTAAAACTTCTTCTTTTGTCTGTGCGTTCATTATTGCTTTTAAATTGTTTTCATCTTCAAAAACAGCAACTATTTGTGGTAATGCTTCAGAAGTGTGTACTTCTGCACTTGTTGCTGCTAAAGCAATTAAAACTCTAACTGGTCTTGAATCGTTTTCAAAATAAACTGGTTCTTTTAAAGTAACTAATGAAAAACTGTTTTCATTAACTCCAGCATCGCTTTGTGCGTGTGGCATTGCTAAGTTATCTGCAATAATATAATAAGGACCGTGTTTTTGTGTGCTTTCAATAACAGCTTCATAGTATTTTTTCTCAACCATTTTTTTATCAATTAATGGTTTTATTGATAAATACACTGCTTCTTTTCAGTCTTTTGCACTTAAATTTAAATTAATTGTTTCGTTTTCTTTTAAAATATTTAATAGGTTTATTTTTGCCATTATTGAATCTCCAAGGCGGATTTAATAGCTTCTCTTATTTCGTTTTCATCCATTAAATTAGTTACACCTACAATTTTTGCTTTTTGATCGTGATTAAACATACTTGATAGGTGTTTTGATGAAATAATGATATCAACTGAATTAGTCATTCCTACTGATTGTCCCATAGATAAAGCATCTACGGTTGCATCGATTCCTAATTCTTTTGTAATTTTTTGTACTTTTAATTTTATAATCATACTGGTTCCCATTCCGTTACCACATGCTGCTATAATTTTTAAAGTTTTATTATTCATTTTTGCCTCTTTTCTTTTAAAAAAAGGTTAGCATAAACTAACCTTTCAGAATTAGTTTGTCACTAATGCTGGTTTTAATTTTAGAACTTTTTGTAATATTGTTGGTTTTGTTTGTGAACCGTTATCTACTATCATTCCCATAACAACCATAGCAATTATTGCTATAGAAACTAAAATTCAAGCAACAACAATATGATATGAAGAAATTCAAATTAATAACCCAAAGAATAAGTTTCAATCTGCCATTCCAATATATCCAGTTGCTACTGGAGAGATATGTGTTCCAAATCCATTTGAAATTGCTCTTGTTGCGAAGGAAATAATTATTATTTCTAAGAAACCAATTAGTCCAGGAAGGATTAAAGCCGCTTTTCAACCACCACTTGCATTTGCGTATACTCCCAATGAACCTGAGTTAAAGAATAATGTAATAAATAATGGAATTGCAACAAAAACAACTGATTGTCCTGGAATAGCTGCTAATCCAATAACAATTGCTACTCCTAAAAATTGTCCAATTACTCCGGATAAAAAACCAAATGTTACAGAGTTGATTGAGAATCCATAAACAGCTGCAACATCAACCGCAACAACTGCTCCTGGAATTATTTTTTCACTAATTCCGTGGAATGATTGTTGTAACTCTGTTATAAACATTCTAACCCCTGTAATAATTGCTAATAATGAAGCAACTATTTTTAGAGATCCACCAAAGATATTTAATACAAAGTTAGCTCCACCAAATGAACTATTTCATATTGCATAATCTTTTGTAAATTTAATTAAATCATTTTCAATAACTTTTGTATGATCTACAGCAATTAAAATAACAAATAATGTTGTAAATAATACTAAAATAATTATTGTTTGTGTAAAGATGTTATCTTCAAATATTTTTAAATATGAAGGTAATTTTTTATTTTCTGCTGAATCATTTTTGTTTCCAAAAAATCTTCCTAGTTTGTATGTAGTAGCAATTGCTCACATTTGTTGGTGTCCAACAGCAAATCCAGCATTTTGTGTTACTACATTTGTTCCTTTTACAGTTGAAGTTGAAGCAGTAGCTCAATAAACACCAAGGAAAATCCCTGACATAATTATTAATCCAACTTGTTCTCCAACTGTGATTGTTCCATCAAAAATTCTAAAGTCTCTAAATAAGATTGCATAGAAAATTGCTGTAACAACGGCTGCTTGTTGTAACATAACGTGCCCTGTAATCATTAAACTATTTGTGTTAGTTCATTTTTTAAGAGCAACCATAATAATATTTACAACAAAACCTAAAATAAATGCAAATGAGATTAAAGATGCATAGTTTGAAGTAAAGTCTTTTCCTGAGAAAAAGGCTTGCTGACTAGCAAGTGAGAAGTAAGGGTCTAAAGGAACGATTCCTACTGAATTTCCACCAATGTGACTTACTCCGTTAAATACAGGTTTTGCTAAACCAACAAGTGTTCCAGAACCTATTTGTAATAAAATAAATCCTATAACTGTTTTTAGAAAACCTATAAAGGATTCTCTAATACCCCTACCAATTACTAGATAACCAACAAAAGTTAGAGAACCTAATAATAAGGCAGGAAGTTTAAAGAAGTTATCTAAATATACTTTGTTTAATAAGAAGAAGAAAGCATCTAATCATGCTTGTCCACTTCATGCATTTGTGTGATTTGCGGCTTTTACTAATAAAGTAGTTAAAATAATTATTAAGTTAATTACTGCAAAAACAACTCAACCTACTATTAAACCTGTTTTTTTCTTTTTGTTTAATTTTTCGATCATTTTTTTACTTTCTTTTATTTTTATTATTTAACTTTTAAAGCTTTTTTAAGTTCTAATACCCGTGGATTAACTTTTGAAACATCATATGTTCTTTTTTCATCAAAAGTTAAAATTTCTCTTGGGTTATTTACAAGAATATCTTGAATTGCTTCATCACTAACACCTACTTGTTTTAATAGTGGGATGAATCTATCAAATAGATATCCTAAACCAAATGTTTGTTTACCTTTTTCAATTCCATAATGTCTTTGATATAGAATTCTTCCTGCATCAAGAGCCATAGTAATGTGTTTTTGGTATCCTTTATCAACTAAATATTTAATGTTTTCTGCAAGAGTTGCATCTGTGTAGTATTTAACTCTGTCAGGTCCATCAAAACATAAAGTAACTCCCAATTCTTTGATTATTTTTTCATAGTAATATTTATCTGGGTTTTTATTTAAGTGTGATAATTGAATTTTTCTTGGGTTAGCACCAAAATCAATTAAGTGTTGTGCTGCTTCATAAGCCATTGTTCCTAATTGTGTATGTACTAAAATAGGAGCCCCTGTTTCAATACTGCTTCTTGCTGCAATTTCTAAAGATTTTAATTCTAGTCTATCAATTGCTGCATATCCAGTACCAGCTTTAATAATTCCAGCTTTAGATTTAGATCTTTTAACTACAGGTCCACTGTAATTCATTTCATCCATACCAACTTCAATTTCAGCTTTTACCATTTCAACAATATCATCAATTGGAGCTAGTGATAATCATGAAGCTCCTTTGTCATAAAAGGCTGCTTTATGAAATCCTGTAGCCATAATAATGTTTGCCTTGCCTTTTAATTTTTCAGCAATTTCTAACATTTTATATACATCACGTCCTACATTAGGCGGATCCATTGTTACCATGGTTTTTCCACCTTTAGCAACAAATTCATCCATTTCTTTTAATGATGCATCAACTGACATCATAACAAAATCAGGATGTTCATGTGCTTCTGGTCCATAATTTTTTATAAGGTGATCATGGCAATCTACCACTCCAAGTTCTTTTGGATCAATATCTCCAAGAACTGTTCTAGCAAATTTTTTCATTTTTCCTCCAATTCTTTGCAATCTTATTATATACTAATTTGTTCATATTTGTTCAAAAAAGTTCATAAAAGTTCAATCAGCAAGGCAAAAAGCGTAAAAACGCTTAAAATTTTCTATTTTTTGCTTCGTTTTTTTTTTTTTTTTGTTTCACTGTATAATGTTTTTATTGATATATAAATCTTGAAAGGAGAAAATAATGTCATTTGAAAAAGAACAAATTAGAAAAAATAATTTAACTTGTTTCATATTATCAATAGTAAATATAGTTTTAATGTTTTTAATAACATTTTCTTTCTTATTTTTTAATTTATGAGCACTAGCTTTCAAAGGTTTGTTTTTATTGGTAACTTCTGCTATTTATATTACTTATTTGGTGTTTTTAGTTTTATTAACATTAAAACTATCAGTTATATTTAATAACCCAAGTGCAGCAAAAGCTAAAACTGCTTGAATTCTTGCTGCAGTTATTCCCTTTGTTTGAATAGCTGCATTTATTCTAACAAACAGATGAATAGCAGAAATAGATTAAAAATATGTATAAACTTGAAAATTCCTAAAAATACAGTAAATTCCTTTATATTAGGAATTTTTATTTCCCTAAAATGTTTGCTATATCAACTTTTTTTTGCAAAAAGTAATAAAATTGAAGTAAAAAGAAAGGAATTAAATGAATCAAATCAAACAAATAAAGCAATTAGGAAAGAATACTTTAATTATAGATATAATTGGTTTTTCTTTAATTTTTATAGCAATTATTCTAAATCTTTTGCTTTCTAATATTTTGGAAACAAGTTATTGACAACCATATAGAGAAATAAACTATCCGTCTTATTTAAAGACAAAGAATTTAATTATATTTACATTATTTATAATAGATACAATAATTTTTCTCATATCTATTATTTTTAAAATAATGATCATTTCAGAAATATCAAATTTAGGCAGTGAAAAATTAGCAGATGCAAAATTGTATTATGTATTATCAGTCTTCTTTGGAGTAATATTAACTTTAATAGCTTACAACAAGCTTGACAATTTTCAATACCAGGAAGAACAAAAAACAGAAGAAAAAATAAATTTGGAAACTTTTGAAGCATATGGTAAAAGTTTAGAACTTTCTAATATAAAAAGAATAAATAAATTCATTTTAAATTTTGAAATAGTTAATGCAATTTTAATCTTTATTGCAACTTTGATTGTTGTTATCTCTGTTGCTAATACTATTTTAAACGCAAGTAATGATAATCATAATTATTATAATCCATACGGATACAACTCATTTGAAACACATAAATTGGATTTAACAAAATTAGCAGGCGGAGTTATTTTTGCTATAGTATTGTTTGCTATTAGTGGAGCGTTTTCAATTATAATATTTGTTTTTAAAATAATTATTTGTGTAAAGCTTTCCCATTTCCAAGAACATAAATTAAAAACAACACAATTATTTTATATATTATCTTTCTTCTTTGGAATTATTTTTACAATTATTGGATTTGTGCATATAAAAAATTATTATAAAGTAAATAACCAAAAAGAAACTTTAGCTTAAAAAAATTAACTTGTTTGTATTTAATATAAACAAGTTTTTTGTTTCTTTTTTTAAAAAAAATAAGAAGTATTTTTTGAAAAAAAGCTCACAATTCCTGTATTTTTGCCTTAAAAACACAAAATTTTGCAAAAAGTTGTTTGCTATATCAACTTTTTTTTTTTTTTTGGGAAAAGTAATAAAATTAAAAGAATAAGAAAGGAACAAAATGAGTGAAATCAAGGAAATAAAACAATTTGGAAAGACAACTTTAATTATGGATATAATTAGTTTTGTTTTAGTTTGAATAACAACAGGTATTCTCATAAATTTTCAAATAAACTACATTTTTGAAGCTCTTGTTAACAAAAATGAAGAATTATTTGAAAATAGTTTAGACATAATAAAAGTGAGTTTTTTAAGTTTATTTGCACTAATAAGTTTAATTGTAGGTTTAGTTGCTTTGGTTTTCAAAATAATGATAAGTAGAAGGATACCAAGTTTATATAGTAAAAAATTAGCAGATGCTAAGTTGTATTATGTACTATCAATCTTCTTTGGAATAATATTTACTTTCATGGGTTACAAAAAACTTGAATCTTTTGAATATCCACACGAAGTAGCACAAGAAGAAAAAATAAATATTCAAAAAATAAAGAAAGATTGTCAATGTATAAAATGTATAAAAGGTTATGAATATGGTTTTGAACTTTTTAAATTACAAAACGCAACCAGACTAACTTTAATATTTGAAATAATGTCTATTGTTGTTATTCAAATTATATCTATTACTATAGTTTTAATTATTAACAGTATTGTTTCTGATGCTAATAAAAATTCTTTATCTTATGATCCAACTTACTATTCATCTTTTGAACTGACTGCACAAAAAGCAAGAGCAGGTTTTGTTTTTGTGATAATATTATTCATTGTTTATATAGGACTTTGTATAACAACTTTTGTTTTCAAAATAATTTCTGCAACTAAACTTTCTAACTTTAAAGCAAGTCATCTAAAAACATCAAGAATATTTTTCATTATATCCATCTTTTTTGGACTCGTATTTACAGCATTAGCTTATAGATATGTGAAAAAACACAAAAAAGAATGATCAAAGACTAGTAACTATTAAATCATAAAAAACTTGTTTGTGTTTAGTATAAACAAGTTTTTTAAATCTAAATTAATATTAATTCACTAATATTTACTTTTTTATTAAATAAAAACAGTAAAATATAAATATAGGAGGAACTTATGAAAAACAATCTAGAAAAATTAAAAAATTTTAGCAAAACTGCTCTTATATTAGAAATTGTAACTTTTGCCTTATTTGTAATAAGTGTTATCATATTTATAGCTGGCGGTATTTTTGCTGTAAATGCTTTTGGTTATTATTCACCATCCAAAGCACAACCAGACCAGTCAGCAAGTATTGCTAGTTTTGGTGCTGCGTTTATTTTAGCAATTTTGCTTATAGTCGTATCATCTGGTACTGGACTTGCTACCTTAGTTTTCAAAATTATTATTTGTGTTGAATTATCTAATTTTGAAATGAACAAAATTCAAACAATTCTAATATTCTTTATACTATCAATATTCTTTGGATTATTGTTTACAATCTTAGGTTTTGTTTATATAAAAAAACTTGAAGAACCAAATTACATAACTGAAAATAAATAAATATAGTTAAATACTTTTTATTATAAAAGAGTAAAATTTAAATATATAAATTTTATAAAAGAAAGGATTTAAATGAATCAACTTCAAAAAGTAAAAAGAATAAGTAGAAACACTTTAATCATTGATACTGTTGCTTGATTTTTCATTGCAGCAGGTATCGTTCAAATATTTTCAGGTACTTCAATATATGACTTATTTGATGTTTCTACAATAGGAACTGTAAATAAAATAAATAGAATTTTTGCTTCACTTCTGTTTGTGATAGCTACACTTATTGGAAATGCTACCTTCATTTTTAAAGTTATATTATGCGTTGAACTGTCTACTTTAAAATCTAAAAAATTAGAGAATGCTAAATTATTTGCTGTTTTATCTATATTTTTTGGTCTATTATTTACTTTTTTAACATTTAACAACATTGATAAATATGAAGAAGCAGTGCAAGAACAAAAAGAAGAAGAAGAAGATATACAAGTAAATCAAGAAACAAATAAAAGCATTACAAAAATCAAAAAAATGAGTAGAACTATCTTAATTTTAGATTTTATTTCTTTTGGTTTTTTAGTGTTTTCTAGTTTTGGTGTAGCAATGCTTATAATTGCTTCATCTTTAAATAACAGTATAGGAATGGTAATATCATTCATCTTGATAACTCTTCTTTATTTAACTTTTATCGCTATTAGCATAACTTCATTTGTATTTAAATTAATAATATCAATAAGATTATCTAAATTTAAATATGAGAAATTTCAAACAGCAAAACTTTACTTTATTTTATCAATATTTTTCTCATTTATTTTAACCATTTTCGGATTTAAACGTGTGAAAGAATTAAAAGTAAATGTTATTGAAGAAAACAAAGAAAATCAGTAAATTTAAATTCCATAATTAATGGAGTTTTTTTATTTTTTTGTTTCCCAGTTTAAGTTCACTGAAAAGCATTTATGCCTGTTTTATGCATAAAAACGTTTTTTTAATACTTAATATAATTACATTTTCCTTGCTAAATTTTTACACAAAATATCTTACACTACCTTTTTTTCATTTTAATTAAATCATCAAATTAAAGCATCAAATATTTTAACTTCTATATATTCTTTTCTTCCTTTGTTTTCTTCTGAAATGTAAAAACCAAAATGAACATATTTAAAAATACTTTTTCTTAATTTTTGTTTTTTATTTTCTTGTAATTCCATTAAATCTCATAAAAATTCTGCTTTTTTATTATTATTTGTATTTTTAAATAAAATGTATTTTTTCTCTTTTTTTGATTTTCTTATTATTTGTATTCTTTCTTTTTGAAAAAAAGCATTAATATTTTCAAAATGCATTACTGAATTTCTTAATCTTTTGAATATTGGAAAGAAAAAATTGTTAAGGTTATATAAAAATGTTTTTAATTCTTTTTCATTGCTTATTTTGTCTACTTTATCTTTATCAAAAATTTCAAATAAAAATTCTTTTTTAATATTAAAAGTTATTTCTTCATCTTTTGATGATAAAATAGTTTTTATAATTTCAGTAATAGTTCCTAAAGTTAAAACATTAATAGCAAATCAAATATTGGCATTAAACGTCTCATTTTTTATCTCAAAAGAATTAAATTTTTTAAATTTTCATTGTTCAAAAGAAATTTCAGTTTCTTTATCTGATATTTTATAAAGTCATTCTATCCAATTTGTATTATTTTTAACCTTTTTACCTATAAAATAAGATACTTTTGTTTTTAATTCAAGTTCTATATCTCTAATTTTATTATATAAAAAAGTATACAATTTTTTCTCTTTTGCTCTATATTTAACCAAATAAGAGAAATTAATTTTTTTTGGATAAAGATGTTTAACTTTATTTCTTATTGTTTTTTTAATAAATTGTAATAAAAAATTAACATTTAATTCTTTTTTGTTGGTTATATTTAATTCATTTTTACTATTAAAATCTGTCAACCATTCTTTATTAAAAGAGAAAACGTTTGTATAATTTTCTTTTTTTAAAATTTCTATTGCTTTATTTTCTTCAATGTCAATTATTATATTTTTTTATTTTTTTAACTTTTTCAATTGGTCTTTATAAGTAAGAAATTTTTTACTCATAATAATATTTTATAATTTTTACAAAAATTTTTTAAATATTTTGGGAGATTGTGTTATAATAAATTTAATATAGGAAAACCGGCTTGTGCATACAAGATAATTAAACACTATTAGATAGTGTTTTTTTATTACTTTTATAATACTTATTTGCAATAATAAGTCAAACACAACAAAAGTATTAACGTTAATAAATACTTAATAGATATGCTAAAGGAAAATAGAAAGATAATTTTTCACCTATAACAATTATTAAAAGATTTTTTTATAAAATAGTTGTTCATAATTTATCAAAAAATAAAACTCTTTTTCTTTCCCAGTTTAAATAGTGAAAAAACCGTTTATGCCCATTTTATACGGTAAAACGTTTTTTGAATACTCCAATTAATTACATTTTACTTACTAAATTTTTACATTATTTTTTTATAAATTATCAATCAAAATGTCCCTCTTCTATAATAAAAAAATGATGTTGTAAGTAAAATGATTAAATTTATACAATTGATAATTTATGATATCATTCAATTAACATATAATTATAAAAAGTGACATTTTATATTGGTAATTGGGGTGACAAATTATTTCTGTTTTAATAAAAATCCTTAATAAAAGTTTGTAAAAAAAAGAAATTAGAATATAATTTTTATTATGGAACATAAGAGCGCCGCTAAAAAGAAATCTTACTTAAAATTTATAATTGAAAGTTACATTGAAACAGGGGAACCAATCGGTTCAGAATCACTAAAAGAAAAATATAAAATTAATGCTTCTTCTTCTTCAATAAGAAGCATAATGGCTGAACTTGAAAAAGATGGTTTTCTTGAAAAATCTCATGTTTCCAGTGGGAGAATTCCTACTTTAAAAGCATATGAATATTATGCTAAAAATTTAACTTCACAAACCGATGCAGATCTAGAGCAAAAACTAAACGATATTTTTGCTAAAAGAAGAATATCTATTGACAAAACACTTGAAGAAGCAGCAAAATTAATATCAGAATTTGTCGGTATTACCGTTATAACATCAGAACCCTTAGGATCTGAAAGATTAAGATCTATTCAATTCACTGCAATTGATAACTTTATGGGAGTTATTGTATTAGTAACTTCAACAGGAAAAGTAGAAAACAAAATAGTTTCTTTTTCAAATGAAGTAGAAAAAGAAGACATAAAAATAGCTATAAGGATTTTCAAAGAAAGATTAATTAATGTGGCGTTAAATGAAATCCAAAAAATTGTAGAAATTTTAGTTCCAATATTGACTAAAGAAATAAAAAACTTAGATAATGTTTTAAAAACCTTTATGCAAAATATTTTTAATTTTAAAAATGAATTTGAATCAAAAATTTATAATAAAAATAATTTAATTTTATCTAGAGATATATCGAGAGAAAAATTAAGTGAAATTTTAGATTTAATAGAAAAAAAATCAATTTGAGAAACTATTGAAAATAAATTGGATGAAGAAAAAAACATAAAAATTCAAATTGAATCACAAGAAGCTGTTTTTATTTCTAAAAAACTTGAAAACGAGAATATAAATAAAGAAATTAGTGTTGTAGCTCCAACTACAAGATTAGATTATTCTAAAGTTTTAGCAGCACTTAATCTATTGGAAAAATTTCTCAAAAAAGAAATATAACTTTATATTACTTTAAGGAGAGAAATGGAAAAAGATATTAAAAAACAACAAGAAAAAGTTGAATCAAAAGACAATAATACTGAAAACGTTAAACACAAAAGAACAAAAAGAAATTTTAGATATAAAAGAAATTACAATAATAAAAAAGATGACTCTGTTTCTGTACAAGAAAAAACCAAAATTAAAACCTCTCTTTTAGAATTAGAAATTGCTAAACTCAAACTAGAATTAGATAAAAATAACGAAGAATTAAAACAAAAAGCAATTGAACTTCAACAAAAAGCAAAAGAAGAAATTCAAAAACATAAAGATGAAACATCTTCTAAATATGAACTAGAACTAACTAATATAAAAAAATATGGAATTCAAAAATTCTTTGAATCATTCTTAATTCCATTAAAAAACTTTGAATTAGCAATTAAAGCAGGAGAAAAACAAGATAACTCTGCAGTTCAAAACTATGTTAAAGGTTTTTCAATGTTATTAAAACAAATTGAATTAATTTTTGCAGATTTTGGTATTACAAAAATTGAACCTTCTGTTGGTGAAAGTTACAATCCAGAAATCCACGAAGTTTTTGAACTTGAAAGTAACCAACAACTAAAAGATAAAATTATTAGTGTTAAAAGCAATGGTTATAAACTTTATGATAGAGTAATCAAACCTGCTTCAGTAGTAGTAGGTAAATAGAATGAATACAAAAGAACAAATTATTCAATCTTTAAAAGACGTTTTAAATGATTTAAAAATTGAAAAAAATATTATATTAACTGAATCCAAGGGATTTGGTGATTATTCAACAAACTTAGCAATGACTCTTAAATCAGATCTAAATAAAAATCCTTTAGAGATTGCTGATTTAATTGTTTCCAAAATAAACAAAGAAAAATATTCTATTTCTAAAATAGAAGTAGCAAAACCTGGATTTATTAATTTTTTCGTAAAAAATAATATTTATGTAGAAGAAGTAAATAATATTTTAAAATTAAATCAAAATTACGGAAAACAAAAAGAAAATCAATTTATTAACTTAGAATTTGTTTCTGTAAATCCTACTGGTTTTTTACACCTTGGGCACGCAAGGGGGGCTGCAATTGGTGCAACATTAGCTAATATTTTAGAATTTGCTGGTAACAAAGTTATAAAAGAATATTATATTAATGATGCTGGAAATCAAATTGATCTACTTGCTGAATCTGTTTTTGCAAGATATTTGCAACACTTTGGCAAAAAAGTAGAATTTAAAGAAGATTATTATAAAGGTAGTGATATAAAATGGGCTGCTCACGTAATAATTAAACACTATAAAGATAAATACGTAAATAGTTCTATTAATGATTTAGAAACCAGAGATTTTTTTAAGAGAGCATCAACAGCTATAATGCTTGGTCAAATTAAAAGGGATTTAAGTCTTTTTGGAATTAAATTTGACAACTTTTTTAGTGAAAAAACTCTTTATAAAGATAACAAAATCAAACTTGCTTTACAGAAATTAAAAAATACTTATAAACACGATGGTGCCCTTTGGTTAAAAACCACAAAATATGGAGATGATAAAGACAGAGTTCTTATCAAAAAAGACGGTTCTTTTACCTATTTTTTACCAGATATTGCATACCATAATGACAAATTAACAAGAAACGATGGCGTTACTAAATTAATTAATATTTGAGGTGCTGATCATATTGGTTATATAAAAAGAATGGAAATTGCAATTGATCAATTAGGATTTGATTCTCAAAAACAGTTAAAGATTTTAACTTGTCAAATTGTTAGATTAATGAAAAACGGACAAGAGTTAAAAATGTCCAAAAGAAAAGGAATTACCTTTACAGCAAGAGAATTAATTGAATTGGTCGGTAAAGATGCAGTAAGATTCTTTATGATTGACAGAACAGAAAATTCAGGATTAGACTTTGATGTAGAATTAGCATTAGAAAGTAGTCAAAAAAACCCTGTATTTATGATTCAATATGCTTATGCTAGAGCAAATAAATTAATTAGTAAAGCAAATAATAAAGAAGTATTTGCTTCAAACTTTAGTAATGAAAATGAAATTAAATTAGTTAATACTTTAAAAGATTTTCCAGATTTAATTAAAAAAATTAGCAGTAACTACAAAATTCACTTACTGCCCGAATATTTAATTAAATTAGCTAAAGACTTTAACTCTTTTTATTCAAATTCTAAAATTTTAAATTCTGATAATGAAGAGAGTTTATTAGCACTTTCTAAAGCTGTTAAGATTGTTCTAGAAACTGGACTAAAACTTATTGGTGTTTCTACCCCAGAAAGAATGTAATGGAAACTTTAAATAAACAAATATTTGAAGAAAAACGTTTAGATATTCTTAAATCCAAAAAACTACCAAATCTATTTAAAGATAGCTATGTTATTTTTGATTTAGAAGGTTGTGATGATGTTGGCACTCTACTTGAAATTGGTGCTATCAAAGTTAAAAACAACAAAATTGTTGATACATTTTCCAAAATAATTAAACAACCACCTGATTTTGTAAATAACTTTATAAGTTGATACAATAATATTTCTAACAAAGAAATAAAAGAAAAAGGTGAAGATGCAATAAAGGTTTTAAGCGAATTTAAAATTTTTATTGAGGATTTAAATCTTTATGCTTTTAATGGAATGCATTATGATTTCCGTACAATAAAGAAATCTTATAAATCTCGTGAATTAGAAAAATTACCTAACAAAATGATAGATATTGGTTTTTACTTTCAATCATTTAATAAAGTTTTCTTTAATACAGATTCTTATTCTTTAAATTTTCTGTCAAATTTATTTTCAGTAGATAATCAAGGCATTCACAGAGCACTCAAAGATTGCATAATAACTTTTGAAGTTTATAATAAAACTCTAGTGTTTGAAGAGTTGATTAATGCAAAAGAAAGACTTGAAAATGCCATTGTAAACAATAGAGAAGATAAAGAATTAAAAGAATGAAAAAGAAAATATTTTTTAAATAAATGTATATTTGACTATAAACAATGTATAATTTGTGGTAAGAAATTAATACAAAAATACATCGGTTGAGGTTGTATTGACTATGTTTGAGATTATAAATTAAAGAAAAGTGTAGGAAAATGTAATTTTTTTATAAAAAATGTAAAATGAGAAAAAATAAAAAATAAGGAGCAAGAAATGGACACAATGATCAGTTTATCAGTAGAAGTTTTATCAACAAAAAGCTATATGCAATTTGAAGATATCTTTACTTTTGTAAAAAATAAACTTCAAAAAAAATGATTTGAAAAAGGTGAATTTACACACGAAGAAAAAGAATTAGTTTTACAAAAAAAACGTGGTGAGTTATACAGATTATTAACTGTTACTAGTGATTTTGAAAGACTAAATGATGGTACTTGAAAATTAAAAGGTAATTAGTAAAAGTACATATCTTTTTTAAAATAAAATTCCGTTTTTGCCCTATATTGTGGTAAAAACGGTTTTTTAATTAAGAAAAAATAAGGTATTGCTACCTTATTAAATTTTCTTTGGTTTATTAATTCAAGGACGAACTTTTTCTTTGAATACTTTAGTTCTTTGGAAGTAGTGAACAAAAAGAATTTGTCCTATTTCTCACACCCCTCCAACTATTCAATAAACTTGTAAGGATGCTTGGAAAATAACTCCAAATACAACAAATAAAATGATAGTGTAATTCTGAGTTTTTTGCTGTTTTTTCAGCGCTTGCGACTCTGCTGCATTGATAAGTCGTTTGTTTTGTTTTCTGTTTAAAATTCTTGGTAGAATCTGTTGGAATAATTGAATTATAACAGTAAATAAAAGGATTGGTAAGTAAATCCATTGTCCTGCAAATAATTCTTGATAAGAAGTCGATGCAAGGTTTATTCCTAATCACGTTGTTGCTTTAATACCCGGTAATCCTTGTAATATTCTTCACATCGCAACAAATATAGGCATTGTTATAAGTAACGCTTGGAATTGAGCAGCAGGACTTATATTATTCTTTTTATATAATTCTGCAATCTCTTGTCTTTGTCTTGCTTCCATTTGCTTATTACCTTTATGAGGTGCATATTTAGCATCAATTTTTGCTTTTTTAGCTTGCACTTCTTGTTGTTTAGATTGACTAAATAAAGTTTTAAATCTAAATGCAAATGAAAGTAATTTAGTAAGAATAACAGCAATTATTATAGTGATAATAGCAGGTCATCCTTGAAGTCCTTCTAATGACATAGAATCCAATAGAGCAGCCATTAATTTAGACATCGGTCATATAAATAATCCATAGAAAGGACCAAGCTGTCAAGCATCACCTCAAGTAACAATTATTTTTTGAGGTTCTGCCCCTTTATATGATAATAAATCTGATGCATTTTTTGCAGTTCCTGGTTCAAAAGCAACAATTCCATCACCAATCTTTGTATAATGTGTTGCTTTTAAAATTTCACGCAAGTTTGCTGAATAATCATTAACTAATGATATTGATTGTTCAGAAGCACCAGTACCTTTTTCTTCTATTTCTTTAATAGCGTTTTCTAATTTGTTATTATTATATTTGTCAAAATTTACAAGTTGATTATTTAAATAATGAATTACATCTCTTGCAAATTTATTATTATTTTCTATAAAATCTTCATTTGGAACAATATAATCTTTAACCGTTTCAAAATATGAATAAATAAAAGGATCTTTTTCATTTACATATTTTGCATTGTGAGTTAATTTTATATTATCCTTAAACTCTCTTAATAATTTTATTTCTTTTCAATCATTAAATTTTTGATTGTAGTTTTCAGTTGTGGAATTGAAGTATAATAATTCTCCATTATCTCCCTTTGGATATTGATAACTACTTTGCCCTTCAACTGGTTTATCACTTTGATAAACTATTAAAGTATTGTAATTACCTCATTGTCCATAACTACCTTCAGCTTGTTTTTTTAAAGCTTCAATAACATCTTTTCTTTCCTTATCTTGGTTAGAAACGTAAAAGTTGTCGTTATTTTTTTTGATATTTAAAACTTCTTTTCCTTCTTTATTGGTTTGTTTTTCAAAAACTACAGCATTTGGAGCAATTCCTTCTTTTGAATTATAGAATTCCACCCCAGACCCTGCATGTGATGAAGTTTTAATTGCGAATGATTGAATACAACCAGTTAAAGTAACTCCGAAAATAAATATATAAATTAAAACTTTAAATCATTTTCAAATTTTTCTTCAAATATTTTTCTTTTCAGAATTATTATTACCGGTGAAGAAGTCATAAGATTTTGGTTTTTGCTTATTCTTTTCCACTTCTTAACCTCTCATATATTTTTATTACTTCCTTTTCTTTTTCTGAAAAAGGTAAAGATAAAAAACTTTTTCTTAATATTAAAACATTTTGAAAAGGTAAATCAATAAAATTCACTTTATTTGAAATTATCGCTTTAATTTGACGTCTAAAAAAATTTCTTTCTACAGCAATTGCAAATTTTTTTGGAACAGAAATACCAATTTGAAAATTTTTATGTTTTTTATAATATAAAATTAAGTTTTTTGTGATAATTTGTTGTTTTAAACTTATTACTTCTTGAAATTCTCAATTTTTCTTAAGTCTATTTTCTTTTTTCATAATTATTTACTTGAATCTGAAACAGTTAATCTCATTCTTCCTTTAGCTCTTCTTGAAGCTAAAACTTTTCTTCCACCAACTGTTGACATTCTTGCTCTGAATCCATGTGTTTTAGCATGTTTTCTTTTATTTGGTTGATAAGTTCTTTTCATATGCTCTCCTTAAAGTTTTTTTAAATAAAAAGATACATTTTTTATGTATTTTAATTAAATATTAAAATTATAACAAAATAAAGATTAAAAAGGAAATAAAAAAACTTTTTTTCACAACTTTTTTTGTAAAGGAAAAAAAGAAATTTTTTTATTATTTTATATGTTAAATCATATTTTTTTTGCCTTTATTTAGGTTTTAAAAATGTGGCAATCTTGTTATTTCTAAAATTATTTATAAAATTATTTTTTATTTTTTAACATTTTTTATTTTTTTATTTTATTATTTAATAACTATGTCTAATATTGTTAATAACTATGAAGAAAATTTGTTAAAAACAAATAAAAAAATATTAAAAGAAATTGAAAAAGAGATTAATGACTCTATTATTTTTTCCACATATTTTTCTAAGTTAAAACTAAAAGAAATTAATGATTTTTCTGTGGTTTTTATCGCTAAAAACAACGTAATTATTAAAGATATTAAAGAAAATTATTTGAGTTTTTTAACATCTGCTATTGTTAAAACTTTAAAAAGTGAAAAAGCTGTGGAAATTATTCTTGAAAACACTATTGTGAATAAAGAAAAAGAAAAACAAATTATCAACAATAACACAAAAGATATTAACAATTTTGTCGCTAACATAGATTTTAAAGATAATTTATTATCAGATTTAACATTTAAAAATTTAGTAACAGGTAAATTTAACGAAGATTTAATAAAAATTGCTGATAATTTGTTAAAAACTAAAAAAGTAGAATTTACTCCTATATTCATACACTCAAAATCAGGATTAGGAAAAACCCACTTTTTAAACGCTTTAGGAAACGCAGCAAAAGAAGTAGGACTTAAATCTTATTTTCTAAACCCTGATGCCTTTACTAACCAAATTTCTTTAATATTAAAAGAAAAAGATATAGAAAAAATAAACAATTTTTCTTCTTTTTTAGAAAGTGTCGATATTTTTTTAATAGATGATGTTCAAATGCTTGGTTCAAGAGTAAAAACTTTAGAATTTTTATTCAATATTATTAATAATTTAAAAAATAATAAAAAGCAAATTATCATTTGTTCTGATAAAAAACCAGAACTTTTAGGTGGATTTGAAGATAGGTTTATAACAAGATTTCAAAGTGGTTTAACTTTAGAAATAAAAAAACCTAATAATGAAGATTTACTCAAGATTTTAAAATTTAAAATTGAACAAGAAAACTTTGATTTAAACAAGTGAGACAACAAAGCTTTAAGCTTTTTAACAAGAAATTTTTATCACTCCATAAGAGAAATTGAAGGAGCCTTAAATCAAATTAAATTTTCTGTAAAAAACTCACCTAAAGATTTAACTTTCAATGAAAACCTTCTTAATAATATTTTCCACGAAACCGTTCATTTCGAAAGGGAAATAACACACGATAGAATAATTGAAAGCGTTTGTTCATATTACAGAGTAAAAGAAGAAGAAGTAAGAAGTAAATCAAGAAAAAGAGAAATTGTTATTGCTAGATCAATGATAATTTACCTAATTAGAGAACTGCTTTCTTTTAGTTATGAAAGAATTGGTATTTATTTAGGTGGTAAAGATCACTCAACGATTATGGCTTCTTATAAAAAAATAGAAAAAGATATAGAAACATCCCATGAACTCAAAAATGCAGTTAATTCATTAACAAACAAAGTAAAAACTGTTTCTTAATTAATCAACATCTTTTTTGCCTATTTTTAGGTTAAAAAGATAAAACTAACTAAAACTAACATTACTAATAATAATATATTAGAAAATAAAATAAATATAAAATAATAAAATATAAAAGGAAAAATAAAATGAATTTTACAATTGAAAAAAAATATTTTGAAAAAGAATTTGAAAGAATTGGTGTTTCTATAAATACTTTGAATTTTATCCCTTCTTTAAGAAGTGTTAAAATTGAATTAAGACAAGAAGGATTATATTTATATGGTTCAGATGGAGAAATTTCTATAATTGGACACATTTCTTCTGAAAACATAAAAAATATAAATGAATTAGGTTCCTTTTTGATAAATTATTCAATGTTAAAAAATATAATTAAAAAAACCGAAGGGTTTCTAGAATTTAAAATCGAAGATACAAATTTAACTATTAAAAACAAAGATGATTTATACAAAATTAATATTCAAAATGACGAAGATTTCCCGAACATTAGATTTGATTTATCAGGTCAAAAAATATCAATTCATTCAAAAGACTTCAAAAAAGCAATTAAGGACACTAGTTTTGCTGCTACAATCGATAGTTCTGAAGTTATTTTAGATTGTATCAATATAAATGCTATGGATGGTAATTTAAGAATTTCAGCAACAGATAGATATAGAATATCAACAGAAATACTTTCTATTGAATCTCATATTGAATTCGATATTTCTATAATAGCTAGAAATTTGAAAAATTTCATTCCTAACGACTATGAAGGAGAGTTAGAAATTTATGTTGAAGATAATAAAATAGAAACTATTGTTGAAAATACAAAAATACAATGTAAAGTTATTGATTTTCCTTATAAAGACATTTCTAATGTTTTTCCGAATATAGATGATTTAGTTTATAAAATTGAAATTGATAAAAAAGAACTTAGTGAATTAATATCTAAAGCTTCTATTTTATCGAACGATCAATATTTCAAATTAAATGTTAGTGTAAACCAAGAAGAATTTACTATGAGTGGAAATAAAGAAGAAACAGGGTTTATTTCTGTAAAAACTAAAGAAATGAAGTTTGAAAGTTCTAATAATGAATTAAACTTTTCTATAAATCATAGATATTTAAAAGATGCTATTTCAGTTTATGAAGGTTTGGTTTATATTTTTGTAGATAAAAAAATAAGAAAAGTTTATATAGTTTCACCTTCTAATAAAAATAATAAACAATTAATAGGAACTACATAGAAAGGAAAAAAATGAAAGTAGAAATAACAGGAGAATTTATAAAATTAAGCCAACTATTAAAAAAAATGAACTTTATTGATTCTGGTGGTGCAGCAAAAGAGTTTTTAGCAACAAACCAAGTTAAAATCAATGACAATAGCGAAGTAACTAGAGGTTCAAAAATTAAGGTTGGAGACATCGTTTGAGTAAATGATGAATTATTTCATATTGTAAGTGCATAAAAAGAAGAAAAAATAAAAAATCTTCTTTTTTATTTGCTTAAATAATTTAAAATATAAAAATATGAATAAATATGATGCGATAGTAGTTGGTGGTGGTCATGCAGGTATTGAAGCCACATATGCTTTAGCAAAACAAAACTTCAAAGTTTTGCTAGTAACTTTAGATAAAAATAAACTAGCTTCAATGCCATGTAATCCATCGATTGGTGGTCCTGCTAAAGGGATTATAACAAGAGAAATAGATGCACTTGGTGGAGTGCAAGGTGTTTTTGCTGACAAAGCAATGATTCAAATTAAGATGCTAAATGAATCAAAAGGACCAGCAGTAAGAGCGATGAGGGCTCAAATTGATAAAGACAAATATTCAAAAGTAATATTAGAAGATATTGAACAAAGAGAAAATATCGATATTTTAGAAGATATTGTTGAAGAATTGATTCTTGAAAACAACTTGGTAAAAGGAGTTAAAACGGAAAAAGGGAATGTTTGTTATGCTAATGCTGTAGTATTAACAACAGGAACTTATATGGACTCAAGAATTTTAAGGGGAGATGAAATTCAAAAAAGTGGTCCCGATGGACAAAGAACAAGTAATAAACTTTCAATGTTTTTAAAAAATAACGGATTTGAACTCATTAGATTAAAAACAGGAACACCACCTAGAATTTGAACTGATTCCATAGATTTTTCTAAAATAGAAGAAGAAATTTTAGAAAATAACAACCTTCATTTTAGTTTTAAAAATGAAGTAGTTCTTGAAAAGCAAATTCATTGCTTTTTAACATATACAACTCCAAAAACACACGAAATCATTTTGAATAACTTAAATAAATCCAGTATGTATTCTGGTCTAATTGACGGAGTTGGACCAAGGTATTGTCCTTCTGTAGAAGACAAAATAGTTCGTTTTAAAGACAAAGAAAGACATCAAATATTTTTTGAACCAGAAACTGCTAAAGGTGATTTGATGTATATAAATGGTTTATCAACTTCAATGCCTATTGAAGTGCAAAAAGAAATGGTTAAATCAATTCCTGGCTTAGAAAATGCAAGAGTAGCTAAATGAGCTTATGCGATAGAATATGATGCCATAAATCCTTTACAATTAAAAAAATCACTTGAAAGTAAAAATATTAATGGTTTATTTTTTGGTGGTCAAATAAATGGAACAAGTGGTTATGAAGAAGCAGCTGGACAAGGATTAATAGCAGGGATAAATGCATCTCAATATTTAAAACAAGAAGAACCAATTGAAGTTCTCAGAAGTGATGGTTATATAGGAGTTTTGATTGATGACTTAGTTACAAAAGGAACTAACGAACCATACAGAATGTTAACTTCAAGAGCAGAATACAGGTTATTGTTAAGAAATGATAATGCTGATTGAAGAATGAAAGATTACGCTTTAAAATCTAATATGATAAGCGAAGAAGAGTATAATTTAGTTATTGATAAATATAAACAAATAGAGTTAAAAATTGAAGAATTAAAAAACACTTTTGTCTCTTCTAAAAGTGATTTAGCAATTAAATACAACGCAATTAATGGACAATCTTTATTCCAGTTAGTTTCAAGACCTGATGTGGATTATCTTGAAATATTGAAAGACTTTAAATTTGCTTATGAACTTGTTGTATTAGCAAGATTAGATGGTTATATACAAAAACAAGTGCATGATGCAGAAAAAATGTTAAAACTTGAAAAATTAAAAATTCCAACTGATATAGATTATAAAAAAGTTGATAATTTAGCAAATGAAGCAAGAGATAAATTAATTAAAATCAAACCAACAACTATAGGGCAAGCATCTAGAATTAGTGGTATTAATCCAGCGGATATTCAAATGTTAATGTTCTATATAAAAATGAGAAATAAATAGTGAAAATAACTATTATTGCAGTAGGAAAACTTCAAAAAAATTATCTAACTTTGTTTCAAGAATATGAGAAAAAAATAAGTTTTTTCTCAAAAATAGAAGTAATAGAAATAAAGGAATTACAAGAAGAAAATATAGAAATAAAAAAGGAAAAAGAAACAAATAAAATATTAGAATTAATTCCAAAAAACTCAACAGTTTTCCTTTGTTCTTTAAAAGGAAAACAAATGGATTCTTTTGAATTTTCTAATTTAATTGACAAAAGTAATATAACTTTTATAATTGGTGGTTCCAACGGGGTTATTGAAGACAGAATAGATGCTCAAAAAATAAATTTTTCTTTACTAACGTTTCCACACCAGTTATTTAGAGTTTTACTTGCAGAACAAATTTATAGAGCATTTGCTATAAAAAATAATATAAAATATCACAAATAAAGGAAAGAGAAAAAATGAAAAAAACATTACTAAAAGATGACTTTTTCAGTCACATAAATAAAGAATGATTAGAAAATACAAAAATACCAGAAGATAAATCAAGCATTAGTGTTTTTTCTGAACTGGATTTAAACTTAGAAAAACTTTTAAAAGATTTAACAAAAAAATGACTTAAAGACACAAGTTCTTTAAATGGTAATTCAATGATGTTGGAATATGTTAAATACTTTTCAATGTTAATGAATGAAAGTAAAAGAAAAGAACTTGGTTGAGAACCAGTTAAACAATATTTATCTAAATTAGAAAGTTTAAAATCCTTTAAAGATTTATTTTCACAAGATAAAGAATTTTGACTTTTATATGGGTTTTTACCTTTAGAAAAAGATTTATACGAAGATTTTATTGATAATGAAAAAAGAATTTTTTGATTTGGGGATTTTAAAACAATACTACCAAACAAAGAAAGTTATTCAAACAAAGAAGAGTCAGAAAAATTATTGAATGCTTGAAAAGAAATGATTTTATTCTTATTAAAAGACTATGGTAAAACAGAAGAAGAAGCAAATAAATTAATATCAAATGCTATTAAATTTGATGACATTTATAAAGATTATATTCTTTCATCAATAGAACAAGCAAATTATGTTGCTTTATATAATCTAAAATCAAAAGAAGAATATAATTCATATACCAAACAGTTTATTATTTCTGATTTATTAGAAAGCTTAGTTTCACAAAAAGTAGAAGCTGTTTCAGTTTCTAATATAAAACTTTATGAAAATTTTGACAAAATTTTTAGCGATGAAAATTTTGAATTTTATAAATCATTTTTATTTATAAGAAACTTATTACAAACAACTAAATTTTTAAGTGAAGAAATTAGAATTAAAGCAGGGGAATTTGGTAGAAAAGTTTATTCTATTGAAACTTATAGAAACTTAGAAAATTTTGCTTTTGATATGGCAAATGAATATTTTGGAATGCCTTTAGGCATGTATTATGCTGAAAATTATTTTGGTAAAAAAGCAAAAGAAAATATTGAACATATGGTTTCTAATATGATTGATGTTTATAAAATAAGACTAAATAATAACAATTGATTAAGTAAAGAAACTATTCAAAAAGCATTAACTAAATTATCTACCATTCAAGTTATGATTGGTTTTCCAGAAGTGATTAGACCATATTATTCAAAATTTAAAGTTAAAACTTATGAAGAAGGTGGAAATTTATTTGAAAATGCGCTTAAATTTAATAAATATTTAGTTGAATATGCATTATCTTTATTTGGTAAAACAGAAGATAAAAGATATTGATCAATGTCTCCTGCAACAGTTAATGCATATTATAATCCATTAAAAAATCAAATAGTTTTTCCTGCAGCTATTTTAGCAGATCCTTTTTATAATTTAAATAGACCATCATCTTATAATTATGGTTCTATTGGTTGTGTAATAGCTCATGAAATTTCTCATGGTTTTGATAATCACGGTGCTCAATTTGATGAAAAAGGAAAATTAAACAATTGATGAACCGATAAAGATAGAGAAGAATTTGCAAAAAGAACACAAGCAACAATTAATTTATTTGATAAAGTAGAAACAGACTTTGGACCAGTTAATGGAGAGTTGACTGTTTCTGAAAACATTGCAGATTTAGGTGGTTTTGACTGCGCTTTAGAAGCGGCAAAACAAGAAAAAGATTTTGATGCCAAAAACTTTTTTGAAAGCTGAGCAACAAGTTGAAGAATTATTTTAAAAGAAGGTGCAGCAAAAAGACAATTGGAATCAGATGTTCACTCACCAGGAAAAGTACGTGCTAATGTTATTTTAGGAAATAATGATTTATTTTTAGAAACTTATGAAATTTCTTCATCCGATAAAATGTTTATATCAAAAGAAAAAAGGGTAAAAATTTGATAAATCAAAAAGAATTAGAAAAAATCTATCACTTACAAAGGGAAGATTTTTTTTATTTTGGTCCTTTAAGTATTAAAGATAGAATTGAAATTTTAAAGAAAATTAAAAGATTCATTCAAGAAAAAGAAGAAGAAATTTTTAAAGTTTTAAAAGAAGATTTAAACAAAGATAAATTAGAATCCTTTGTTTCTGAAATTGCATTAATTTATAAAGAAATAAATCTATATGTAAAAAATATAAAAAAATGATCTCGTTCTAAAAAAGTAAAAACACCTTTTTATTTATTTCCATCTAAATCAAGTTATAAATATGAAGCATATGGACAAACTTTGATTATTAGCCCTTGAAATTATCCGATTATGCTTTCTATTGTACCTATTATAAATGCTATTGGCGCAGGAAATAGGGTAATATTAAAACCTTCTGAATTTTCAGAATATTCATCTAAATGATTAATGAAATTTTTTAATGAAAATTTTGATCATAAAATCATTTATTGTGCTGATTCTTCTTTAGAAACATCTAATTTTCTTTTAGATCAAAAGTTTGATCTAGTATTCTTTACTGGATCAACAAATGTAGGAAAAATTGTTTTAGAAAAAACTTCCAAATTTTTGACTCCAACTATTTTAGAATTAGGTGGTAAATCACCAACTATAATTTGTTCTGATGTAAATTTAGATAAAGTTGTTGAAAAAATTTATTATGGTAAATCATTAAATTCAGGGCAAACATGTACAACTCATGATTATGTTTTAATAGATAAAAAAATAGAAGATGAATTTATACAAAAATACAGAGAATATGTACAAAATCAACTAAAAAATAACCTCGAAAATGAACCTAAAATCATTAGTGAAAAACATTATAATAGACTATTGAAATTAGTTATTTCAACCGAGTTAAAAACTAATCATGAAATGAAAATAATAGAACCTTTTATTTATAAAGCATCATTAAATGATACGATAATGCAAGAAGAAATTTTTGGACCAATTTTGCCTGTTATTTCTTTTGAAACTATTGAAGAAGCAATTGATATTGTTAAAAGACAACAAAAACCACTTGCTCTTTATCTTTTTAGTAAACAAAAATCAATTATTAATAAAATAAAAAAATTACAAGCAGGAGCAATCATTATAAATAACACAACAGAACATGTGGCAAATTCATATTTACCTTTTGGTGGCATTGGAAATTCAGGACTAGGGAAATACAGGGGATATAGCGGTTTTAAATCTTTTAGCCATCAAAAATCTTTTTTTATAAATAAATTTGTATTTAAACCTTTAAGTTTGGTAAAAAAACCTTTTAATAACAAAAAGTTTTCTTTACTGAAAAAGATTTTTAAGTAAAATAAAAAAACCACTAAACACAACACTTCTCGATGTGGCTGCTACATTTCTGTCCTGACCAGGTTACAAGGTTTTTGTTTTAATGGCATTTATATTATATATTAATATTTGATTTTAAAAACAAAAAATAGTATTATAATTTATATACAAAAATTTGAAAGGAGAAAAAATGCAATTTTTAGATTTTTTTAATTGAAGAAGAAATGTAGTTACATTTGCAGAGTCTAAGATTTTATTTTATTCAATTTTTGCATTAATTCTTTTAGCAACTACTTTTGTTTGAATTTATAAATCAAAAATATATAACCATTTTAATTCAAACCCAGATAAAAAATATTTAAAAAATTTAAACAAAGATCAATTATTTATGGTGATAGGTGCTTTTGTAATAATATTTAATATTTTTAGAATAATTTTATTTTTGGTTCGCGATTATCCTTGAAAATGAGAATTAATTCCTTTACATTTATGTAGATTTTATATAGTTTATTTTGGATTTATTTTCCTTTTCAAAAAGGCACACAATATTAAATATATTAGTATATTAGCTTTTTTAGGTGGAATAGTAGGATTTTTATTTGTAAATTTAGGACCTGTTCCTGAATTTATTAATCAAGACAGAATTTATAATTCTTTCCAACCAGGGACAATAGAATATGAAAGAGCAGGGTTTGACTCTGGATATGACACTTATGCTTACTGAGATTTTATATTAACTCATGGATTTGTAATTTTTATCCCAGTTCTAACACATATTGCATATGGTGAAAAAGCAAAAATAAACATTACGGTAATAACACAAGGACTTGTAATGATGTTAATTTTAGGAATAGTAATATTTTTTGTTTCTTGAATAATGTATGAAATTTTACAAAAAATAGATAACCCTAAATTAAAAATAGCATTAGATCCTAATTGGTTATACCTTGGTAGAACTGGAATAGGGACTTTGGGAAAACTAACAAGATGACCTTTAAATATAGTAACTTTATCAGTTTTAGTTCCTTTACTTACTTATTTAGCATATTTTATTTATGTATTGTTATCTTCTATAGAATTTGATAATTTTAATGAAAAAAATAAAAATCCTAAAATTAAATTTAGAAAACCAAGAGAAGTTTTCCAAGAACAACAAGATTGAACTTTCTTTAAAAAAATAATGAAAAAAGAAACTAAATAAAATTTATTCTTTTAAGGAGAGAAATGAATAGAATAGAGAAAAAAATCATAAAGTTTATAGTTATAGATACAAATTTTTTAATAAAAGATGAAATAAGAATAGAAAAAAATATTAAATTATTAGAAGAAGAAGATTTGTCTAAAGAAGTAGAACCTTCTTTAGAAGAATATTTAGAACATGCTAATAAATTATTTAGAAATTTAGAAGCACAACCATTAACACTAGAAGAACTTGAAGAACATATTGATTTTATTTCAAGACTCACTCACACTAATCTAGATAATGATTTACACAGCAAAAATAAAGAAGAATTATTGACAATAACAAATTTAATTTTAGCTGGAGATAGAGAAACTTTATTTAAAATATTAAAATTAAAAGAAATAAAAAGTTATACACAAACAGACTATGATTTTTATAAAAATTATGCAGAAAATATAAAATTAAGAGAAGAAAAAGAAAAATTATTAGAATTAATAGAAAAATTAAAAACTGCTAAAAAAACATTATCTATTTTTACTGGTGTGTTAGCCGGAACTTCCGCTTTAAGTTTTGCTCTTGCTTCTTTCGGTTTTGTTGGAGCCTTACCAATAGCAATAGCTGGTTCTGTTGGAGCAACTGCTTCTGCTTCTATTGTGGCAGGAATAAAATTAGCGTTAGTTAAATACGAAGAAGAAATGGCTAATATTAAAAAAGCTACTTATTCATTATCATCTATTTATACTTTAGGACATAGCATTTCTAATATATTAAAACCAATTTTAATTGCTAGCGGTGCAACTATTTCTGCATCAACATATTGATTTCCTGCGGCTTTTAATGCTGTATTATCAATAACATCAATTTTATCTCCATTGTTTTAATCATGAAATCATTTTTATTAATATTATTAGCATTTATGCTTTTTTCATTATTAAATTCATTGTTTTTCTTTGTGTCTTATAAACAAAAAACTTTTTTAGAAAAAATAGACAAAAGAATTTGAAAAGCGCAAAAAAATACAAAAAATACAAATAGTTTGATTGAATTTATAGATATTTGAGAAATCATTATTAATATTTCCTTTTTTATATTTTTTATAGTAATGTCTACAATTGAATCTTACAATCAAGAAAGCACTAATGTATATTGAATCTTATCGATTATTTTTAGTATTTTGTTCATAATTTACTTCATATTAATTTTTGTTATTTATAAGATAAAACTTTCTAGAAAAACAAAAAGCAAAGAAAAAACAGAAAATCCAATCCAAGAATTAATTAATTTTTGAGAACAAAATAAAGACTTAGAAAAATACAAAAACTTAACTTTTTATAGAAAAAACAAAAGTAGAAAAGATTTTATAATAAAAAGATTAAATAAACAAATTGAGTTAATTAAAAAAGAAAAAATGACTGATGCTGAATTATTTAATTCCTTAATTAATATTTATTTTTCTTGTTTTGTTATTTATTTATTTGGAAACAGTACATATATTTTTAAAGATAAAAACTATATAAATAGAAGAGAAAAAGATTTTTATAAAATAACACTTTGATACACACTAAATTTGTATTTTTCAAAAAACAAAAATTAATTTTATATAGAGAATACCTATATAAAAAGGTATTTTTCTTTTTTTAAAAGTGATATAATATATTTACATATATTATGAAAAAAAGGAATTTTGAAATAAAAAAATAAAAAAATATAATTTTTTGCTTTTTTAAATAGTACACTTTTATTTAAGTATTATAATTTAATTATATATATTATGTAACTTCATTTTAAAATGAAGGGAAAGAAGGAATATTATGATTATAGATTTACCGATAAAAATAGAAAGTAGAGCTGTAATTCCTGTTATGGAATTATTATATGATAAACCGTGAGATCCAAAATTAGGAAAAAATATTGATGCAGGATGAGATAGGATTATGGACTTTTTGAATGAAAATAAATGAGAATATTTGCAAAAATTTAAAGACGGAAAAAGTTTAATAAAACTTTTAAAAGAAGTTACCATTTTTTATGAAAAAATTTTATCAGATCATATTTTAACCGAAACAAAAAAAGAAATTTCAAGTAATTTAGAAACTTTTTCAGAAGTTATAGGTTATCCGGCGGATGTTTTAGATAACGAAACACCACTTTCAACAATTTTAAAAGCTTCATCATTTTTGCTTAGTAGTTTATCTCTTTTAAGTAGTCAATTAATTTTGCAAGTAGGAATACTTCCAGATAAATTTATTTCTTTATCCAGATATTTAATAGAAACTTTATATCAAGAAGTGATACCTAATATAAAAATAATGGAAGAAACAATGAAAGAAATAGAAAATGAACTAGGAAAAAATAGTTTTATTTCTTTTTTTAAAGGTTATTTAGATTTAAAAACAATGATGTCGAATATGCAAAAAGCACTTTTTGATTTTAAATATTACACAGCCAGAAATGCTTACTCTGAAATTTATAAAAATAGAATAAATGATGGAAAATAAAGAAATTAAAAAAATACTAAAATGAATAAATAATGATTATTCATTTTTTAGACTTATATTCTTTTTAACTTTTAATTTTTTAATCCTTATATTTCCTTTAATTTTACTGATAATTGATTTAATTTTTAGAACTGAGATTTACAATAAGTTAGCTGCAAGTAGTGTAATTGCTTCACTTCTTTTTTATTTGTTACCAATTTTATTTTTTCCTTTTATATTATGAATATTAATAAAATACATTTTAATTTTAACCATTAAAATACAGATTTTAAAAAATAAAGAAATAGATTATAATGACTATAAAAATAAAATAAAAATGTTTTTTATAATGAATTTTAATTGAAAAAGATTGAGGGGAAATTATGAAGACAAACTTCTTTAGTTTAAAAAATGAAGTTGAAAAATTAACTTATTTAAGTTCGAGATTTAAATTATTTTTCTTTACCTTTATAGATTCTTTTATTTTCATTTTAACCTTATTTTTATCTATATTTTATTTAATCAAAATTAATGAAGCACCACATAAAGAAGTGATTATATATATTATTGTTTTTTGTTTTATATTTTCTATATTCTTTTTATTTGCAGCATTAAGAAGAGTTATGATTTTTGGACTATTATATTTTTATTATGAAAATAGAAGTAATTTAATTTGTTTTGCTTTAATATTATTAATAAATTTATTTTCTTTAAGAATTGGTTCAGTAATTAATGGATTTAAATTTATTAAAAACAGAAAAAATCTAAATTTCATAGAATCTAATTTAGATTTTGATAAAGTAATTTTTATAGGAGAAAAAGGTTTAGAATTATATTTTGATGATTTTTTTATAATAAAAAGTATTACTTTAATTTCTGATGATAAAAATTATGATTTAAAAGCAAAAATAAAGGATTTTTGTATAGAAATAGAACGAGATAAAATTTATAAATATAAAGATATTGAAATAGTTTTGGCAAATACACAAGAACTTTTTGTTGATAAAATAGATATTCAAAAAATTAATAATTTTAAAACCTTAAAATTTTATATTTTACTTTGTTTACTCATTAATTCTTTATATTTAAACAAAAATAATTATAAAAAAATGGTAGACAAAATTAATTTAATAGATTTTGTTTCAGAAGACGCTTGAATTTCTGATCAAGAAATAATGAAAGCAAAATCACAGCTAATATTACCTTCTAATTTAAAAGAAAATCTTTATCTAAAAGAAACAAAATATTTAGATAATTTATGACTTATGTATAGGATAATAAGGTTATTTATAAGTAAAGAATAAAAAAAGTTAACAAATAATTGTTAACTTTTTGTTTTTAGTAAACTTTATTTTTACAATCTCCGGTAGTTAAAAATTCATTTAAGTTATCAAAAGATTGTTCAACCATATTTGCAACTGCTTCATCTGTATATGAACCTATGTGTGGAGTTGCAACAAATCTTGGATAATAAGTCATTAATTTTTGAACTGTTTCATTTGGAAGTTCTTTTTGGTGTTTTTTAAAGAAAATTTCACCTTCGTTGTTAAATACATCTGCAGCAATAGCACTTAATTTGTTAGTTTCTAAAGCTCATAATAAAGCATTTTCATCTTGAATTTGACCACGAGCCGTATTTATTAAAATAGCATTATCTTTCATTTTGGAAATAAAATCTTTATTTATCATTTTATCATTTTGACCTTTAATATAAGGGATGTGAAATGAAATAATATTTGATTTTGCTAATAGGTCATCTAAATTGGTGTATTCCAGTACTTCTTTTGCCTTGTCATTTGGAAAAGGATCAAATCCTAAAACTTTTGCACCTATTGATTTAAAAAAGTGAGCAGTTCAATATCCGATTTTTCCTGTTCCAATAATTCCTACTGTTGTGTTTTTAAATTCTCTTGCAAAACCAAAAGGATCAACGGTAAAATCTTTATTATAACCTTTGTGAGCAAAGTGAAGACTTTTTCTGTTTAACATTACACCAAGTGAAAATGCTAATTCTGAAATAGCTGTTGGAGAATATGAAGGAACTCTTGCTGATTTGATTCCTAGTTCTTTCATTTTTTCTAAATCCATATGATCTGTACCCACAATTCTAGCTAAAATGTATTTAATACCAAAAGAATGAATTTTTTCTACAACAGCAGCATTAACTTTATCGCTTGCTCTTGTAATAACTGCATCAAAACCTTTAACACTATCAACAGTATTTTCATTTAACGAGTCAGAACGAAGTTCTAATTTATAATTGTATTTATTAAATTTGTGGAAAATTTCTTTTTCCACTTCTCTTACTCCAAAACAAATAACTTTTATATTTGCCATTAAAATACCAATCCTAAAATAACTATTCAAACAGGCATCATTACAATAGCACAAAGAGTTGCTAAAGCAGAACATTGTGCTGAATAAGTTTCATGCATTTTATATTTCATTGAATAAGCAATAACAACTGTTGAAGGTGGAACTGCAGCAAAAATAACCATTGAACTTGCAACATGACTAGTAACTACTCCTGTATATTTTAAAGGTAACATTATTAATAGAACTAGTGATGGTATTGCTATTAATTTAATTGCTACAAATATTCAAACTCATATATCTTGTATTGCGTTTTTCAAAGGAACTGTAGCAATAGTCATACCAATTGTTATTCAAATTAATGGTGAAGCTAAACCAGAAAGAGTTTGAATTATTTTGTGTAACGCAGGAAGAGTTTTACTTAATTCAAATCACCCTAGTATAACTCCTGTTTTGTTACCGTTTTTATCTACTACATTTCAAGTACCACCAGGAATTAATTGACTTAATCATAAAATTAAACCAATAAATGTAGCGATAACAATTGGATTTAATAAAGCGGTTTTAATTGATTTTGAAAAGTTTGCTTTATTGAATTTAAGACCAGACATCAACATAAAACATAGAGAATAAAGGAAAATTCTGTATGGAATGTTTCAGATGTTAGCTGCTAAAACCCCATTTTTGTCATAAACTGCTTGAATAATAGGTAGTCCAAAGAATGTTGTTGAACCAAAAATTAACATCATTCAAATAACTAAAGCTCTTGATTCTGTAACATTTTCGCCACCTAAAGTTTTGACAACTTTAGATTTGGATAATTTGGGAACTTTTACAAATTTAACTCAAACTAGTGCTATGATACACAGCACTATGTAAAAAGCAAAAGCGACTCCAAGAATTACAGCTTGTTCAATTAAACTTTTAATTGTAATGGTTTTCATAAAACCGTTTAGTGCAAGAGCAGGTAAAGCAATTAATAAAACAATTTGATTTATAATTCCTTTACCTTCTTGTTTTAAAATTTTAAATTTTGCGAATAAGTAACCTATTGTAATAATCCCGATAGAAGCAATTATTGCTCCCCATAGGGATTGGTTACTCACTGTTTTGATAAATTGATCCATATTTATAAAAAATTTCTCCTAATTTGAGTTTAAAACTCATATATATTTTACTATTTTATTTTTAAAAAATAAAGTATAATATGTGCCGTCGGAGGAAAAATGAAAAATATTAATATTCAATTGCTTGAATATGTAGAAAGCAAAAAAAGAAAATTAGCAAAAGAAGCAAAATATTCTTCTATTTTAGATAATTTTATTAAATGAGCTTTAATAATTTTAAATTTAACTATTATTGCAATTGCGATAACAGTTATTGTTATAGAAGTAAATCGTTATAATTCTATTCCAGCAGAAACAAGAAAATCATTTTTTGATGAATTAGGTTTAACAATTGTACTTGCTTCCTTTATTGTTCTAACCTTTTTATTTAATTTATTTTTATCTATTTATAGAGAAGTAATGAAATTTAAAGATTATAAACAAGCAATGAGAAAAATAACATATATAACATATAAATTAAGAGAAGATGAAAATTATTCAAAAGAACAATTTGATAAAGAATTTAATCAAATTGAAAAAGATTTTTTAGCTAAAAAACAAGTTTCAAAAGGGCAATTAATCAAGAAATTTATTTTAGGAGGTGGAAAATAATGAATGTAAAATTATTTGATTCTACAAAAGAATTTATTGATTATATAACTTTAAAAACTAATATAAAATCAAAAATTTATAAAATAATTTTTTGAGTAGCTGCTCTATTTTCATTATTATTTACTTTCTTTTCTGGTTTAATGGGAGTTGCAAAACTAGCTTCTTCTAGATTAGAAGAATTTAAAGGATTTGCCCTTTTATTCACTTCAGAAGTTGATGGAAAAATAGTAGATCAATGACCAATTTTCACATTGTGAATAGGAATTTCTTTAGCTATTTTAAATGGATTATTAGCTTTATTTGTTGTAAAGAAAAAATGAATAAGAAATCAAAAAGTTAATAATTTAATTTATTTAGAAAAAGTTCTTTTTGAAGCAAATGAAGGAAAATATGCAGAAGCAAAAAATAAAGATTTATTATTTTTTGATAGAGTTTCTGAAATACTTGGTAATAAATATTCACTTAACGAAGGAGAAGAATAATTATGGATTATTCAAATGAAATAAACAGAACTAAAAAAAGTATGAAAAGTTTAACTACTAAGTATTTAAGATCCAAATGAACTTTCTTAATTGTAAGTATTGCTTTAATTTTAATGAGTGCATTTAATGGATTGTTATCTGCTTATGCTATTGCTAAAAACCCAAATTTAACAGCAGTTTGATTATTTGTAACCATTTCAATCATAACTACAATAATGGCATTTTTAACAGCGGCAGCAACACTATTTGCTTTTTCTAAAAAAAGGGAAACAAATAAGCAAAAAGCTTTATATTTAGAACAAATTGAACAAGATTTAAAAAATGATTCATTAACAATTTCAAAAGATGAATTAGTTGTTGAACTGGCACAAATAGATATTGAAGAATAAAGAAAATAACACTTGAGAAAGTGTTATTTTTCTATTCATCTAAATCGTCTTCATTAACAAATTCATTATCTTCTTCTGTTTCTTTTTGCCTTTCAAATCCTTCTAAAGGATTTTTCTTATCATCTGTAAATAAGAAGGAAGAAATAATTATAGGATTTCTTCTTTTTTCTTTATAAAAGAAAGGAATTAAACGATCTTTTATTAACTGTCTTAATTCTGGAACTGTTCAATCTTCTTTATTTTTTATTGTAAATAAAACAACTCCATGAACTAATCTCTTGATTTCTTCAACAAAATCAGTGGATGTTTTAACATAGAAGCAACCTCTAGAAACTACTCTTGGTTTTCCTACTATAATGTTTTTATTTCTATCTATTGCGATAGCAATATAAACAAAACCATTTTCACCTAAAGCAACTCTTTCTTTCATTAAAGAAACATTAACTTTTGAAACAACATCTCCATCAATAAAAATTGGTCCTGGATTAATAAATTCCTTTGTAGTTACGAGTTTTTTGTTTATTAAATGTAATACTTCACCTATTCTTGGAATTATTAGGTTATTGGGATTTACTCCGTTTTCAATAGCAGTTTGCCCATGAACTACTGACATCCTAAATTCTCCATGGTAAGGAACAAAATATGTTGGTTTGGTTAATCTAAAGATTTTTTCGTGTTCTTCTTTATAAGCATGACCTGAAGTATGAAGATAACCATCAACTCCATTTTCTTTAATAATAGCACCTGTTTTGTATAGTTTATTAACTAATAATTCAATTTTGATTCTGTTTCCAGGGATTGGAGAAGAAGAAAAAATAATCATATCTCCGTGTTTTAAGGTTATTTGTGGATGTTTTCCTTGTGACATTCTGGTTAAAGCAGCCATCTGTTCACCTTGTGAACCTGTGGTTAAAATAACAAGTTCGTTATCTTGGTATTTTGAAATGTTTTTCTTATCAATAAAAACATCGTTAGGAGCATCAATATAACCCATTTTTCTTCCTATTTGTACTCCATTTACCATTGATCTTCCAAAAGTTACAACTTTTTTACCAAGTTTAGCAGCAAGTTCAATAATAACTTTAACTCTGGTTAAGTTAGAAGCAAAAGCAGTAATTATTATTTTCTTTTTAGCATCCATCATATGAGCTTCTATATCTTTTAAGATATCTTTTTCACTTGGTGAATGAAAAGGTCTCATTGCATTTGTAGAGTCAGAAAGAAGCACACTTAAATCTTCCTTACCTATTTGTTCTAGTTTGCTAAAATCAGTTAGATTTCCAATAGGTGTATAGTCAAATCTAAAGTCTCCTGTACACATAATGGAACCATTTGGAGATTTAACTCTTATTCCAAAAGCATCAGGAATTGAATGTTGAGCAGTTCAAAAATCTACTTCTAGTGTATTGAAAGTATGAACAGCATCTCTTTCAATTTCTACATATTCTACTTTTTTTCTAATTCCTCTATCTTCAAATTTAGCTTTTAAATATTGAATAGCAATTCTTGGTGCAAAAATTTTGGGAATATGAACTTCTTGTAGTAGATAAGTAACACCACCAATGTGATCTTCATGTCCATGAGTTATAAATAAACCTCTAATTTTGTGCTGATTTTCTTTTAAATAAGAGTAATCAGGAATTATTCCTTTAATTCCAGTAGCAAAAGTATCAGCAAATTTAATTCCTGCATCAATTATTACTATGTCGTTTTCGTGTTCTATTATAAGGGTAGATTTACCTATTTCTTGCATTCCACCTAATGCAAATAATTTTGTTGGTTTCATATGTCTCCTAATATATTAATTTAAGTTAAAATAAAAAAAGAAATTTAATTAATTGTTTAAATTTTACAATAAAAAAAATTTTTTATAATTAATTTTTAAATTTTGTAAATTTATACAAAAAATTAAAAAAAATCTTGACAAATTTACAATTTATGGTAATATATATACAAGCGACCATAGCAAAGGGGATCACCTGATACCATTCCGAACTCAGTAGTTAAGACCTTTTACGCCGAAGATACCAGAGATGGGAAAATAGGGAGTTGCTGCTTTTTTTATTCCTTTTTTTACTTTATAAAGTATTTATTGAATTTATTTGAATAAATTTAGATTATTTTATAAAAATGTTTGAATATATTACATTATTATTATTATATAATTATTATGTAAATACAAAAGTAAGGACGGAAAAATGAAGAAAAAATATTTCAATTTATTAATTATAGACACTATTTTTGTAGGTGAAATCTTATGCTAAAAAATAAATTATTATTTTCAGTTTCTTCACTAGCTAGCTTTCCCATTTTTGCTACTTCAGTGGTTTCTTGTGCAACAACAGAAAAAGACAAAGAAAAAACTCAATATGAAAATTATAAAATTGAGTTTAACAATTTAGGTGATAAAGAAATTATTAAATCTAACGAAACTTTTACTTTTTTAAGCAACTCAAATGTTAGTTCAAACGAAACACAACTTAAGTATTTTTATCTAATAAAAGAAGAAAAAGATATAAATAATCTTAAACAAACTTTATTTGATTATGTTATAAAATATGAAAAAAATGATAACGTTAAAGAAATAGAACATATGAATAATTTGCTTAATTATCAAAAATTAGCTTTTTATTTAAGTAAAATAAATTTAAAAGAAAATTTTTATGTATTAAATAACTTTGTTCATACAAAAACATTAGATACTTTATTTAAATCACTATTTAAAATTACAATGATTTAAATTCAAAACAAAAGGAATTTCCTTTATATTCAATTATTCAAAAAGAAAACAATACTTTAAATTTTTATTCTACTAATCTAGAATTAAATGCTAAACTAAAAGCAAATAATGAAAGTGAACCAGCAGATGAAACAGCAAATTATGTAGAACCATCTTTTAGTTATATCGCTTTTGAAGTTCCAAGAAAACTATTTAATCCAGAACAATTGCAAACCTTAAAAATAAACAATAATTTTTTACATTTTGACGAATTTGTAAAATTTTTAAGTAAAAAACATTAAACAAAAAATCAACTAATGTTGATTTTTATTTTTTTGTAATATTAAGCGAATATTTTTCATTTCTTCAGATGAATTTTTTGGATCAGCATATTTTAGAACATCTATATTAGATAATAATCCTTCTCTTATTTCTTTCATTTGTCAATTATCATAAATTGGATTAGCATAAAGAGAAATATCTAAATTTTTTTCTAAACCTAAACGAATTTGTTCCATTTGAAAGCAATTAAAATTATTTGTTGCATATTTAGATACATCTATTTTTGATTCTAAACCAAGAAAAATTTGTTTTAGTTGTGATGCACAATAATGGTGACAATTAAAACCGTTAGTTTCAATGAAAGATTTATGATTATTAATTATAGAACTTTTGTGTTGTTCAAAATAATCGATTTCTTCCATTAATTCTTTATATTCGCTATTTGTACCTAAATAAATGTTTTTAAGTTCTAATAAAGTTTGTTTTAATGTATTTCTGTTGTTTATGATATCTACAACTAATTTTTCTTTTTCTAAAATTGACTCTTCACTGTTATTTGAATTTTTAAAATGATTAAGATCTCTGGTTAAAAAATCTTTATGACAATAAAGTGTTTTAGCAGTAATTTGGTCATTTTTTATAGAAATTTCACTTAAAGAAACATAAGGTGGATTTTGTTTGAGATTATCTCAAAGCATAAAATAAATATTTTTAATATCATCTAAATCTAGAAATTTAGTATCTAGATAAAGTAAATTATTTTTATCAAAAACTTTAAATAAATCTTTTTCAAAAATTTTATAAATTTGAGCAGTATCTATAAAACTATCATGATTTAGTAATCCGTTATTTGCTTTTTTAATTAGATATTCACCATTAAGTTCGTGTCTGAAATTTTTATGTTTTATAGAACTACGACATTTTAAATAATAATATATTTCTTCTCATTCGTTATAAAAAATAATGACTGGATGTTTGTGAAAATCATCTTCTAATCTATCAAATGTTATTGATTCTTCCGGGAAAAATGGTTTCATAGTATCAATGTGATTTTTATCTTTTTTCATTTCAATTCCTTATATTTTAATTATAGATCTATTAATAATAAAAAGAAAAAAAAGAAAAATAAAGAGGAACATAATTATTTTGTCCCTCTTCATTTTTCTTTTCAAACACCGTTTTTTAATTTTTCTACTAAAATATATACTAGGAGTATTTACTGGTATCTAATAATTATAAATACAACAATTAACTAATTTTGCTCTTAGCTAATTGCAACAAAGTAGAAATTTTATTTTTTGGAATTGTTGTTTCCTCTTCCGCTACCGGAAGGGTTACCTGTAGAAGAAGGAAAACCAGCGCCCTTAGGGTCGTTATCTGGTTGCCCTTTACCACCTGGATAAAAGAAGTTTATCATAGGTTGCCTCCTTTCTATCTAATTTAATTATTAGATACCAATTAGATTTTACAAAAAAAAAAAAAAAGCAAGTTTTTGACAAAAAAAACACAGGAGAATTCCTGTGTTGAAATTATTATTTGTTGTAGAACTCAACAATTAAAGCATCATTGATTTCTTGACTTAATTCTCTTCTTTCTGGTAATCTTTTTAAAGTAGCTTTAAAATCTTTATATTCAATTCATTCTGCTTTTTGTTTTAATTCAAGTGCTGCAGTAATTTGAACGTTTTTTCTTGATTTTTCTTTTAGTTCAACTACATCATTAATTGAAACTTGCATTGAAGGAATATCTGCTTTTTTTCCATTTAAAGTAAAGTGACCATGATTTACTAATTGTCTTGCTTGTCTTCTTGTTGTAGCAAATCCTGCTCTGTAAACAATATTATCTAACCTTGTTTCTAACATTTGTAAGAAGTTTGTTCCAGCAACACCTTTACGTTTTGAAGATTTAAAGAAAGTGTTTTTGAATTGTCTTTCATTTAAACCATACATAAAACGAACCTTTTGTTTTTCGTGTAAGTGTAATCCATAATCAGATAATTTAACTTTCTTTTGTCCGTGTTGTCCAGGAGCGTAAGTTCTTTTTTTACCTTTTGCAAATTCTTTACCAGTTTCTAAAATTGAAAATCCTAATCTTCTTGATTTTTTGAAAATTGGACCAGTATATCTTGACATTTTTCCTCTTTCTGCAAAAAACGTTAAGAAATAATTCCATATTATTTTTTTAAATTTAATGGTTTCGACATCCAGCAAAGTTTACTTCCAAATTTAAAACAAATTTAAAAAATATTAATATATATTATTTAGCTGTGTTTATTGCTTTAATATTTTACATCATTTTTGTATAATTTAATAGCAAATGAAGTATTTTTTATTTTTTTTATTGGGATTTTTAGTTTTATTATTGATAACTGGATTAATTATCCTTATTTTTGTTTTACAAAAAAGAAGAAAAGAAAAAGAAAGAAATAAAAAAGAACAAGTTAAAAAAAACGAAAGAAACAATTCTATAAAAAACGAAATTGATATTTTAATAAATCAAATAAAAATTTATTTTAAGCATGAACATTTAAAAAACGAAGAAGAAAAACAAAAAGAAGTAGAATTAAAAGAAATAATTAAAAAACATAAAGATAAAAACGAAGAAGAAACTAAATTTTTAAGCAGAATTGAAAAAGCAAATATTATAAATCATTCTTATGCAGCAATAGAGTTAAAACTTAATAGTTATTTTACAGATAGAGTTCAAATATTAGAAGAACTAAAAGAAAAATATAACTATATTTTTGAAAATAATAAGTTTTTTTTAGGATACTATAATAAAATGACTCAGGATCTTCATAAAGCTAATACATTTGTTAAAAATAATGAAGACAAAATAAAATATATTCATGCAAAAATAGACAAACTAATTAAAAAAATATCAAACAACAATGTTTTTATTTCTCAAAATTATTATTTAAACTATAAAAAAGAAGAAAATATCAAAAAACTAATTGAAAATAAAGAAAATATAATTCATTTATTTAAAATTTTAAATTATGTAGTTAAATTTACTAACGAAATAGACAACAATTTAACAAACATTTTTGAATCATTAAAAAATTTTTATTTTGAAAACAAAGAAGAATTTCAATTGGAAAGAGTTTTTTCTTTTGAAGAATACAAAAAGCAAGTAGAAATTCTTTTTAATAATGTCAAGAAAGCACATAAAGAAATTGATATTGAAAAAGTTAATATTAATTTAAAATTTATTTATAAATTAACATTAGAAAATAAAGAAAAAATAGAAAAAGAAAAAAGATCTAAACAAATAGTAACAGAAAATATTTTGATTATAAAAAATAGAATAGCAAGGAAAAAAAATGAGTTACTTCTTTTCATAGAAAATAAAGAAAATACAGCATTTATACAAGCAAAAGAAGAATTAGATAATATAAATTTATTATTAGAAGATATTTTATTAAATAAAGAAACTTATCTTGAACAAATAGAAAAAATAAAAAGTATTTTTGAAAAATTCATAATTATAGATTTTAAGTTAATCGCTTTAAAAAATATTTATTTTTTTGAATTAAAAGAAAAGAATTTATTAAACAATTTTTCTTTACAAAAAGAAATAATTACTGATTTTTTGGTAAATAAACATAAAGAAAATATAAATGAAAATTTCAAAAAAGAAATATTGAATTTGTTTCTATTGATAGAAAATGAAGAAAAAAATGACCAAAAAATAATTTATATTAAAAAGTTAAATGATTTATTGACAAATAATATAGAAATATTTACTGATTTTTTATACAAAGAAATATTAAATTTTTTATATAAAAATATGAATGTTTTTAGGAGTTCTAAAAACAAACTGGATGCCAGTTTTAAAATAGCAGAAGAAATGCATAGACAAGGAAACTATCCACAAGCATTAGAAAATATAGTAAAATTTTTAGAAAAGGAAATAATATAATATGTATGATTTAATTTTAATAAGATATGGTGAATTAGTTTTAAAAGGTGGTAATAGAAAACAATTTATAAACACTTTGAAGCAAAACATAATAAAAATTACAGGGGAAATTCCAGAAGTAAGTTTTGATAGAATGTATTTACCTTATAGCGAAAAAACTTTAGCAAATTTATCTAAAGTTTTTGGTATTTCTTCTTTTTCTCCTGTAAAAAGAGTAGAAACTAATATAGAAAGCATAAAAGAAGAAGTTTTAAGACAATTTGATGATAATCTTTTAAAATTTAGATTAAATTGTCATAGAAACTGAAAAAAATTCCCTTTAAATTCACAAGAAATTATAAAAGAAGTTGCTACCGAATTATTTGCAAAAAAACAGGAAATAAAGGTAGATTTGGAAAATTTTGATCAACAAATCAATATTGAAGTTAGAGAAAAATATTCTTATGTTTTTTCTAAATTTTATAAAGGATTAGATGGTTTACCTGTTGGTATTTCTGGTAAAGTTTTACATTTAATTTCTGGAGGAATTGATTCTCCAGTTGCAGCTTTTGAAATGATGAAAAGAGGTGTGCATATTGATTTCTTGTCTTTTATAACACCACCACACACTGATGAAAAAACAGTTCAAAAAGTAGATAAAATTATTCAATTGTTATCTAATTATCAAGGTGGTTCTAAATTATTTCAAATAAACTATACAGATTTAATGAATTACATCGGTTTAGTTTCTGACCAGTCTTATAAAATAAATCTAATGCGTAGAAGTTTTTATAGAATAGCAGATATTTTAGCTAAAAAATTTGGTTACATAGCTATATCTAATGGAGAAAATTTAGGGCAAGTTGCATCTCAAACTATGGAATCAATGGATGTTATTGGTAGTCAAACAAGTTTACAAATATATAAACCATTATTAACTTTTAACAAAAATGATACTATTAAATTAGCTAACAAAATAGGTACTTATGAAATTTCTATTGAAAAAGCAAATGAAGCTTGTGAATTATTTGCTCCTAAAAAACCAGTTATAAAACCAACTTCAGAATTTGCACAAAAATATGAAGAAGAGTTATCTGAAATTAAAAAAATGGAAATAAGTGCAATTGAAAAAGAAATGATTTTGAAAAGATTTAAAACACAAAAATAAATTTTTTCAAAATTGTTTTTTTTATATAATAATAATATTATGTATAATCACAAAGAAATAGAAAAAAAATGACAAAAACACTGAGAAATTAATAATTCATTTAAAACAACAGAAAATAAAGAAAAAAAATTTTATGTTCTTGATATGTTTCCATATCCATCCGCTTCAGGTTTGCATGTTGGACATCCAGAAGGTTACACAGCAACAGATATAATAGCAAGATATAAAAGACTAAATAATTTTGATGTTCTTCATCCAATGGGATGAGATGCTTTTGGTTTACCAGCAGAGCAATATGCACTAAAAACAGGAAATCACCCTGCTTCTTTTACACAAAGTAATATTCAATCTTTTAAAAAACAGTTAAAAAGTTTAGGTTTTTCATATGACTGATCTAAAGAGGTGGATACTACTGATCCTAAATTTTACAAATGAACACAATGAATATTTAAAAAATTATATGAACATAATTTAGCAGAAATAAAAGAAGTTGATGTTAATTGGTGTGAAGAATTAGGGACCGTTCTTGCTAATGAAGAAGTGATAACTGATAACGAAGGAAATAAAGTTAGTGAAAGAGGTGGTTTTCCAGTTATTAGAAAACCAATGAAACAATGAGTTTTAAAAATTACTAATTATGCAGATAAATTGTTAGAAGGTTTAAATGACTTAGAATTTTCTGATTCGTTAAAAGAATTACAAAAAAACTGAATAGGAAAATCTGAAGGTCACACAATTAAATTTCATATTGAAAATAATAGTGAAACTATAGAAGTGTTTACAACAAGAATTGACACATTATTTGGTGTTACTTTTATTGCTATTTCTCCAGAAAATAAATTAGTAGATTTAATTATTAATAATCCAAAAATAAAAGAATTTATTGACTTTACTAAAACTTTAAGTGAAAGAGATAGAATTTCCAATAATAAAGAAAAACACGGTATTTTTACAGGTTTATATGCTCTCCATCCTTTAAATAAGAAGAAAATCCCAATCTGAATTGCTGACTATGTTTTAAATTCTTATGGAACAGGTGCTGTTATGGGAGTTCCTGGAGAAGATGAAAGAGATTTTGATTTTGCTAAAAAATATGATTTAGAGATAATTAAAGTTGTACAAGATAATAAATTAATTAATTCAGAAGAGTTTAATGGTTTAGAAATTTTAAAAGCAAAAGAAGAAATTTATAAATTATTAAATGAAAAGGGAATTTCTGAAAAAGAAATAAGTTACAAACTAAGAGATTGAATTTTTTCAAGACAAAGATATTGAGGTGAACCATTCCCAGTTTATTTTGATGAAGAAGATAATATTTACATAGATGAAGGAATTGTAGAATTACCATATATGCAAAATATTAAACCTTCTAAAACAGGAGAGTCTCCTTTAGCAAATAACAAAGAGTGATTATACTTTGAAAAAAATGGCAAAAAATACAGAAGAGAAACTAATACAATGCCACAGTGAGCTGGTAGCTCTTGATACTTTTTAGCTTTTATTCTCAAAAATGAAGATGGAACATATTTAAATATAGATAGCCCCAAAGCATATGAGAGATTTAAAAAATGACTTCCTGTAGATTTATATATTGGTGGTCAAGAACACGCTGTAGGACATTTAATTTATTCTAGATTTTGACACAAATTCCTTTATGATATAGGGATTTTACCTAATGATGAACCTTTCTTTAAGGTTGTAAATCAAGGAATGATTTTAGGTACAGATGGGCAAAAAATGTCTAAAAGTAGAGGAAATGTTATAAACCCAGATGATATCGTAAACGAATATGGTGCAGATACTTTAAGAGTTTATGAAATGTTTATGGGACCATTAACTGATACAAAAGAATGAAGTACAGATGCAATCCAAGGTATAAGAAGATGATTAGATAGAGTTGAAGTTATTTTAGATAAATTCGCAAATAATGATTTAATTGATGCAAACTTTGATGATTCAGAGATGATTTCTTTATGACAAGAAACTATTAAAGAAGTTACAATTGCAATTGAAAATTTAAAATTCAATATTGCTATTAGTAAACTTATGGTTTTCATAAATGGTTTATATAAAACTGAAAAAATTTCCAATAAACAAATGTTAATTGATTTTTGTATAATGCTTTCTGTTTTAGCACCACACCTTTCAGAAGAATTGTTAAGCAGACTACAAGCAAACGAAATAAGCAAGCAATCATGACCAATTTTGCAAGAGAATTTAATTTTAAATAAGAAAATTAAATTACCTATTCAAATTAATGGAAAAGTTAGAGCGGTAATAGAAAAAGAAGAAAGCGATACAGAAGATTCTCTTTTTGCTAAAGCTTTAAACGAACCTAATATAATAAAAAATATTGATAATAAAGAAATTAAAAAGAAAATCTATGTAAAAGATAAAATAATAATTTTTAATGTATAGCATTATTATAAAAAAACACAGACATAAATTAATTAGTCTGTGTTTTAATAATTTCTTCAATTCTTTTGTTTATTTCATAAGGTTTTTCGAAAAACAAAGCATGACCACAATTTTTTAGTCCTATAAAATTTTTATTATAATCACTAGCTATTTTAGCCACAGAAATAAAAGGAACAAACATATCTTTGGTTCCTGATATGAATTCATAATCTTTATTAACAGAGTAAAGATTTTTAATATTTTTTTGTAAATAAGAAGAATTAATAATTTGTTTTCTTACCAAATTATTAAAAACAGAGAATTTATTTTTGGTAACTGTTAAGAAGACATTTGCTATTTTTTCTAAATTTTTTTTGTAATTATTTTTATTTTCATAAACTAAGTTATCTGAACTTTCATATGCTTCTTCATAGTTTTTTGGCAGAAGTCATTTATTAAGTCTTTCTTTTGATTGTTTTAAAGTTTCTTTAGCAATAGTCCCTAAAATGTTGTAATTTATTGGAGCAGCAAGTAATGCTTTAGGAATTAAATTATTATTTAATAAGTGCAGAGCACTTGCTCCACCAAGAGAGTGACCAATTACTAAATTAAAGGAAATTCCCGTTTGTTTAACAAATTCCGCTGCAATTTCTTGATAATATTCAATGGTTATAGTTTCATTATTAGAACTCAATCCACAACCAGGAAAATCAAAAGCAACAACATCATAATTTCTATCTGTTATTTTGTAAACTTGTTGTGCAAAACTATGTGATGAATTAAAGCCATGAAGAAAAAGAACCTTTGGCTTTCCACTATTTTCTTCTATATAAAATATTTTTTCATTTTTTATTAGTATTTCTTTTTTTTGCATATAACTCCTATATCTTATTAAATTATTTTATCACATTTTATGTTTCGGATTTTAATAGATTTTGCAAATTATTAATCAAAATGTCCCGGGGTATTTACTAATCAAAATGTCCTCTTT
>NZ_JBTGVG010000001.1:0-79463 GCF_054343455.1 Mycoplasma sp. 1012 | reverse complement strand
ATTGAGAAATTTTTACACAAAATTTATTACACTTCCAAGCTTTCTCAGTTTAATGTATTAAAAAACTGTTTATGCCTGTTTTATGGGGCAAAACGGTTTTTATTTATCTGATTTAATTACATTTTATTGTGTTTTGATTTTTATTAATTCTCATTTAATTATTTTTTATTTTTCAATAACCCTTTTTTGAACTTCCTATATATTCTATTTTATTTTCTTCTTTTAATTTAGCAATATCACGTTCAATTGTTGTTTTAGACACTCCTAATATATTTTTAAGATTACTTCTTGTTATATTATTATTTACTTTCATTAACTCTAAAATTTTCTCTATTCGTTTTTTAGTATTTTGTTTTAAATTTTGGGCTTCATTTTGGGCTTCATTTTGGGCTTCATTTTGGGCTTCATTTTGGGCTTCATCTTCTATTTTATAATTTCTATTGAATAATGTAACAATCACGCCGTTATCAGAAATATAGTATTTAGGTTGTTTTTTAAAATCAGAATAATCTTCAAATATTCTTCTTACTCCTGTTGCATAGTTTTCTATCATATCAATTTTATCTAATGCATTTACAATGATTTTATTTCTTTTTGCAGCCATTCCCATTTTTATATTTTCAAGAGTTAAACCATCAGGTAAACTACCTGGTGAAAAAATTTGAACTCTATCTATATAAAATTCAATTTTTACATCACCGCTTAGTGTATAGTCTCTATGGCAATAAGAATTTACAATAGCTTCTCTCAATGCTCTCTTAGGAATGTCTAAATACTCTTCTCTATCTGGTTTACCTGAAATGGTAACTCTTTTTCTATTGGATAAACTAGAAAAATACAATATCTCATCTAGCTGTTTTAAAATTGACCCAGTAAATTCTTTTTTATCTAAAAATTCAATAACTCCCTTATCTTGAAACACTGCGAATTTACTTATTGTTGGATTTTGATCACTTAACAACAAAGCAGCATTATTATATTTATCATTTTTGCCTTTTAACGATAAAGCATATATATCAAATTTTATATTTTTTTCTTTAAATCTATTTTCAATATATGTAAAAGTCAAATCATTTCTATCAATACTATTTGATTCAAAATCATTTGATGGATGATTTCTAATCATTCTTTCAATTTCATTAAAACTTGCAACTCTTTTTGTACTACCAACTCGAATAAAAATCCCTTTAGAATTAAATCCTTCTCCTTCTTTATAAAAATAAGGTTTCTCCTTACCTTCAGTTATTTTAATTTTAAAAGGTATTTCATTAGGAAGAATATCAATTAAGTTTATAACATTTGGACTAAAAGCATTTGACACTCAATTAGATAGCAATTGTTCTCATTCTTGTTTTTTATTTTCTATCAATTCTTTATCAATACTACCATCATCTCTAACTCCTAGATGTATTTCTCCACCCTTGCTGTTTAAAAAAGAAACTATTTCTGCTTTTAGTTTATTTGCTTTATCTGGAATATCAATTTTATATTCAATTTTACTATTTTCCATATATCTCCCTATTTATGCGTTTGTTGTTTTCAAATATCATTCAATGAATTTATTATATCCAACACTTTATTTATTATATTTAAATTTTAATATTGTTTTAAAATTCAGAAATAGTTGATTTATTATACTTTTTCTTTTAATTAAATTATACATAACATAACTTATTTTAGTTTAAATCAATTGAAAATTTAATTAATTTTCTAAATCTATGTTTTTAAATTAATTTTTATTTATTTTTTTATATTAATTTATAAATAGGGACTTTAATAATACTTCAATATTTAAAATTTTAGGAAAAACGAGCTTATTTTCCTAATTTTTTTCTTTTTTATTTGTTTTTTATAAAAAAAAGAAACTTTTAGATGGAGGAAAAAAATGGAAATTTATAAAATAGGAAAAATAGTTTCAAAAAACAAAAATTACATTATATTAGAAAGTTCATCAACAGGACATCTTATATATGTTGTCAATAGCGATAAATTTGAAAAAGGAGAAAATAGAAAAGTTTATATTTACAATTGAGAAAATGATTATCAAAAAACAACATATGGATTTGAAAATTTTAGAGAAAGAATTTTATTTGAAGATTTATTAACAATATCAGGTGTTGGTCCTAAAACAGCATTATCCTTTATTTCTGAAGGATGAGAAAAAGGAATTAATTTAATTGCAGAAGGTGATTGAGAAAGACTTTCAAAATATACTTATATATCACAAAAAATAGCAAGACAAATTGTTTTTGATTTTCAAAATAAATATAGAAAAATATTAAGTAATTTAAAATCCAAAGAAGAAAAAGTAGATGAAAACAGCACAGAAAATGAATCTCATGAATTTGAAAATGAGTCTAATTCAAAACTTGATTTTAAGGTAATGAGTGAATTAGAAGATACACTTAAAGTCCTTGGTTTCCAAAAAAGACAAATTGATTATGCGATTTCATCTTTAGAACCAAGTGAAAATTTTGAATTCTTAGTTGAAGAAGCTATTAAATTAATTTCTAATGCAAGAGAATTTAGAAATTAGACCAAAAAATTTCGATGAATTTATTGGTCAAACAGAGCTAGTTAATACAATTAAAGTTTTAATAGGTTCATCAAAAAAGCGTAAAAAAACTCTTGATCATTTATTGTTTTTTGGACCACCAGGTCTTGGAAAAACAACTTTAGCAAAAATTATTTCAACGGAATTAGATGGTCAAATTAAGTTTATACAAGGTTCTTTAATAGAGAAAAAATCAGATATTCTTTCAATTTTTGGTTCTGTTAAAAAAGGGGATTTAATTTTTATTGATGAAATTCATTCTATGAATAAAAATATGGAAGAATTACTTTATACAGCAATGGAAGAATATGTAATTGATATTCAAATTGGAGTAGATGGAGAAAATAAAATAATGAGAATGAAATTACCTGAGTTTACTTTAATAGGTGCTACAACTAAATTTGAAAGATTAAGTCAACCATTAAAAGATCGTTTTGGTTTCATTGCAAAATTACAAAAATATTCTCCAGAAGAAATGAAAATCATTGCAAAAAATTCTTCATCAAAATTAAATATAGAAATTTCAGATAATGATATAAGATATATCACTAAATTTGCTAATAGTACACCAAGAATTTTAAACAATATTTTAAAAAGAATCAGAGATTTTTATATTTTTTCTCAAAAATCTAAAATTGATAAAAATTTAATTGATGAAACTCTTAAAAATATTGGAATTCATCATAATGGTTTAACTCATTTACATGTTGATTATTTAAAACTTTTAGGTAATATTTTCAAAAGAAAAAGTGTATCTTTGGATGTAATTTCAGGAATTTTAAAAGATAATAAAGATAACATATTGTTAAATATAGAACCCAATTTATTAGAATTAAATTTAATTGAAAAAACTAGTAGAGGGAGAAGAATTACGATTGAAGGAGAAGAATATTTAAAAAAATATAACTATATTAGTTAAAAATAACTAAAAATACCTTATAATATAAAATATTATTATGAAAAAGTTTTTTAGAAATATATTTAGTGCTAAAAATTGAAAAAGGTGATTTATTGCTTTTTTCACTTTTTCAACAGTCATAGTTTCAATTACATTAGGAAGCAAATATTATATTTCAAAAAATATTAATAAATCTATTGAATACGGTGGTGGTGCTGAAGTTCTTGTTCAAGTTACTTCAGAAGATAAAAATAAACCAATCGATAATGAAACAATAAAAAGGGCAGACCAAGCAATATTTAATCGTTTAACCGGTGGAGTCGGTTTAAATGGTACACAAGTTGCAATTGAGGGCGAAGGTAGAATAAGAATTTCTCGAAGTGGAATAACCACTAATGAAGAAATTGTTGATTTTACAAATGAAGTTATTGCAAAACAACAAATTATAATCACAGACATAAATAATAAACCTTTATTTTATAATGGAAAATTTACTACAGGACAAACTTTAGATTTTGAAAACGTAGATAAATGAAACGAAAGAGATTATGTTGCACCATTTAAATCAGGTGGAGCAAAAGAACAAATTGATAGCAATAATAGAAATCAAGTATTAATTAATTTAGCTGATAAATCTGGTGAGTTAGAATGAACAAAAGCTACTGACTATATTTCTAAAAGACCAGCAGGACAAAATTTAATTTTAGTTTGATTAAACTTAAAAGATTTAATTCATCTTGCTAATACTAACTTTAGAGATGAATGAGTTCATTCTGGATTTAATCCATATAAATTTGTTCATGTTAATGAAGAAACACAACCAAAAACTGTAACAAATCCTGAAACACATCAACCAACTGTATTTCAACCAATTTTAAAAGAAGCACAATTTGATGCTAAAAAATATTTAATTTCATCTGCTCAAGTCAATAGTGCTTTATCTGGTGAATCTTTTGTTATTCAAGGAAATTTCACATCAAGTGAAGCAAAACAGTTAGCTTTAAATATAAATTATGGAACCGATAATTATTCATTAAAACTTTTATCTTCATCATTTGTACCTAGAGATTTAGGAGAGAATGCATTTAATGGAGCTTTAATTGCAGGAATAATTTCAATTTCTATAATTGCTTTATTTATGATAGTTAATTATGGACTTCTTGGTTTCTTATCTACAATTTCTTTAAGTTTATATATATTTCTAACTTTATTATTATTCACAACAGTAAGAGGGGAATATTCACCTTCTACTATTGCTGCTTTAATAATAGGAATTGGTATGTCTGTCGATGCGAATATAATATCGTTTGAATCGATTAAAAAAGAAATTTATATGGGTTCTAGCAGCATTAAAGCAAATAGTAAAGCAAATAAATTTTCTTTTTCTACAATTCTGGATTCGAATATAACGACATTAATTGTTGCTGTAATTCTCTTCTTTTTTGGGACCAAAGATATTAAAGGTTTTGCAGTAACTTTACTATTTTCTGTGTTATTTACATTGTTAATTATGCTGTTCTTTACAAAATGAATTACAACAATGCTTGTAAAAACGGGTGTATTTGATAAAAATAAATTTTTATTAGGGGTTAGAAAAAAATACATTCCTTTATATGCAAGAGGTTATGTTGCAAAAATAGAAAGACCAGAATACCTAAATTATGTTAAATTTACTCACTACATTCCAGTTATTATTTTTATAGCTGCTTTTATTGTATTTACCACATTTGCAGTAATAAATAAGGATTTTATAAAAGGATTTAACCTTTCTTTAGAGTTTAGTGGTGGAACAAATATTTTAGTTGAAACTAAAGATAAAGATTTTGATTTTCTAACTTTAAATAAAGCAAATGAAATCAAAGACTTTCTTGAAAATAAAGGAATAATAAACGATAATCATCAAATTATTATTCAAAAAGTAGATCAACAAGCAGATATTTATAATGTTATAGTTAGAACTAATCAAAATATAACTAATATTCTTAATGAAATTAGTTCAGAATTAAATACTAAGTTTCAAAATATAAATATTATTACATATAGTATTTCTTCAGAAGAAGCAAGAAGTTTAGTAAATAATGCTATTATTTCTGTATTAGTTGCACTATTTGCTGTTATCTTCTATATAATTTTAAGATTAAGATGAACATTTGCAATAGCTGCAATTATTTCGCTAATTCATAATGTTATAATAGTTTTCTTAATCTTTATCATTTTCAGATTACAAATCTCACCAATTTTTATAGCCGCTATACTTTCAATAATTGGTTACTCTATTAACGATACTATAGTTGTTTTTGATAGAATTAAAGAAATCTTTAAAGAATTACCATATAAAGAAGTTAACGACTATAATAGATTAAGATTTATAGTTAATAAAACTATTAAAGAAACTATAAAACGTTCAATCTTTACTTCTTTAACAACAATTTTAACTGTATTAATTTTAATTATTTTTAAAGATTCAACTGATTTATACTTTAACATTGCATTGGTAACTGGTGTTGTGTTTGGAACATATTCATCATTATTTATCGCAAGTCATATTTGATTATTAGTTGAGACTTGAAGAAACAAAAGAAAAGCAAAAAGAATTGCAAATAAATACTGAAATACTCAAAAAATAAAAGAACAAACTTTTGTTGGTATTAATGATTTTGAAGCATAAAAAAGGAAAAAAATGTATATAAAACCAAAAGGCACAAAAGATATATACGATAAAGAAGTGTTCTTGTTACAAAAAATACAAGAAACTTTTTTTAATATTATAAAAAATTGAAATTTTAAATATATAGAAACTCCAATTTTTGAATATTCAAATTTATTTATTAGAACATCTGGAGAAACATCGGATATAGTAAATAAAGAAATGTATTTATTTAAAGATAAATCCGATAGAGAGTTAGCTCTTAGACCGGAAGGAACCGCTTCAACAGTAAGGGCTATTTTGGAAAATAAGTTATATATAAATAATAATAAGTTTGCTTATTTTGGACCTATGTTTCGTTATGAACGCCCACAAAAAGGACGTTTTAGACAATTTTATCAAGCTGGAATTGAATATATTAGCCAAAGCAATTATCTATATGATTTTGAAATTATAAGTTTTGCTACAAGATTTTTAGAACTTTTAAAAATTAAAGAAGTAAAGTTAAAAATTAACTGTTTAGGTTCAAGAGAAGACAGGAAAAAATATTTAGTTGAATTAAAAAAATATTTGATTACTCATCAAGATGAATTAGAAAAAGAATCAATTATTAGATTAGAAAAAAATCCTTTAAGAATTTTAGATGATAAAATAGAACAGACTAAAACATTTATCAAACAAGCACCAAAAATTTTAGACTTTATTAATGAAAAATCAAAAAATGAATTTAATAAATTGCAGGAGTTGATGCAAAAACAAAATATTGATTTTGAAGTAGATGAATTTTTAGTTCGTGGACTTGATTATTATGATGATTTTGTTTTTGAGTTTGAGTCAAGTTCAAAAGCTCTTGGTTCTAAAAGTACATTAATTGGTGGTGGAAGATATAATAATCTTTTTTGAGAACTAAATGGTCCACAAATGTCTGCAATTGGACTTGGAATTGGAGTTGAAAGAATTATTGAAATTTTAGACTTTAATAATGATTTTAATTATAATTCTGGAATTGATATTTATGTAGCAAGTTTTAATGAAGATGAATTTAATATAAATAATAAACTAATTCTAGAATTAAGAAAACACAACTTTAAGGTAGAATCCAATAAAGAAATTCAAAAAATAGCTAAAATTTTTGCAAAAGCAGAAAACATTAAAGCAAAATATATTTTATTTAAAGAAAAGAATCAAAAAAATACAGAACTAACATTAAAAAACCTTAGTACAAATGAAAAAAAGATTTTGCAAATAATTGATATAAAAGCTTTTATAAAGGAAATACACAATGAAATTAATTAATAATAACGAATTAAATATAAAAAATGTAGGACAAACAGTTACTTTATATGGTTGAGTTCATAACATAAGAAAATTTAAAAATTTCACTTTTATTGATTTAAGAGATCGTTGAGGAATTACACAAATTATCTTTAATAATGAAGAAAAAAACTTGTTTATTGCTAAAGAGTATGTAATCCAAGTTACAGGAAAAGTTTTTGAAAGAAAAGAATATAATGATAATTTAGCTACCGGACAAATTGAAGTTATTGCTGATGAATTAATTATTCTTTCTAAATCAAAAGAATTGCCTTTTGAAATTAATGATAAAATTAATGTATCTGAAGAACTAAGATTAAAATATAGATTTTTAGACTTAAGAAGAAATATTTTAAAAGACACCATTATTTTTAAAAATAAAGTTTTTAAATATTTAAGAGATTTCTTAGATGAAAATGATTTTATCGATATCGAAACCCCAATTTTATCTAAATCAACGCCAGAAGGAGCAAGAGATTTTTTAGTACCAACAAGAACTAAAGGAAAATTCTTTGCTTTACCACAATCACCACAATTATTTAAACAAATTTTAATGGTTTCTGGATTTGAAAGATACTTCCAATTTGCAAAAGTTTTTAGAGATGAAGATTTAAGAAAAGATAGACAATTTGAATTCTTTCAACTTGATCTTGAAATGTCTTTTATAGATGAAAAAGATATTCAAAATCTTGTAGAAAAAATGATGAAATACCTGTTTTCAAAATTAAATATTCCTTTAGAAATTCCTTTCCAAAGAATTGATTATGATTATGCAATCGATAATTATGGTAGCGATAAACCTGATTTAAGATACCAAAATAAATTAATTAATGCAAACATTTTAAATAACGAAAATGAATTTTTATTTAGTAACTCTACAACAAAAACTCTTTTTTTAGAAAAAGAAACAATTTCAAAAAAAGATTTCAAACATTTAGATGAAATAGTTCGTAAAAATAAAGGAAATAGATTACTTTATTTAATTTTAGAAAAAGGTCAAATAACATCTACTTCTTTTAAAATTGCTGATTTTTCAAAAATAAACAATTTTATACAAGAGCAAAAATTTAGTGATGGAACATTATTTATAGTTAATGATGAATATGAAAAAGTTTGTCAATCACTTGGAGCTTTAAGAGTAGAATTAAATAATTTATTTAAACTTGCTGATGAAAGTCTTTATAAATTTGCTTGAATAGTAAATTGACCAATGTTTGAATACGATGAAGAAAACAAAAGATATGCAGCTGCTCACCATCCTTTTACAATGTTTCAAGAACAATCAATTGACACTTTCCAAAGTGATCCAAAATCAGCAAAAGCTAAAGCATATGATTTAGTCTTAAATGGTTTTGAAGTTGCAGGAGGTTCTATTAGAATTCACGATAGTGAAATTCAAAGAAAAATGTTTGAAACCATTTCAATGTCTAAGGAACAAGCAGAAAGTCAATTTGGATTCTTTTTAAATGCTTTAGAATACGGTGTTCCACCTCATGGAGGAATTGCTTTTGGTTTAGACAGACTAATTATGATTTTAACAAAATCAGAATCCATTAGAGACGTTATTCCTTTCCCTGTAAATTCAAAAGGTATAAACTTAATGATTGATTCACCTTCAGAAGTTACACAAGAACAACTAGATGAATACTTTTTAGAACCAAAGCAAAAATAACGAAAATAAAGAAAAATCACAAAAATTCATCTGTGATTTTATTTTTTAAACTCCTTCAGGGAATAAAGCAGTATGAGTAAATCCTTCATAATCTGCTTTCATTTTGGTAAGATTTTCTTTATAAGATTTTGTTTGTTTTGGATATTTTTGTTTATTTGATCCATCGATTAAATTATGAGCTGGTCCGTAGAAAGCATCGTCTGCATATTGCGTTAGAAAGACAACGCCACCTTTACCAGAAATATCTTTTCAATCTCCTTTATTGGCTGTTGTTGCAAAAATTCCTACTGCAATTCCATATTCATTAAGAGCTAATGATCCAGAAGAACCTCAAAAGAGACCGGAATTACTTATAAGACCTTGATAACCAATCCCTTTCATTGTTCTATTATTATCAAGTTCAGATTTAACATCTTGGCCATTAGTAAAGTTTGCTCTTTGTGCAAATGCTGCACTGTCTCTTTCTATATTTTTGGAGTAATTACGCATTCAAAATTGTTGATTGTCTGTAGATGGATAACCAGCAATGTATATTGATTTAAGATTTGAGTGAGAACGATTTTTAGAATTATATTGATTAATTTTAGCATCTTCTTTATTTAATCATTGACTTGCATAATCAATATCAAGATAAGGAATAGAATTATTTTCAACATTAGGTATATTATTTTTACCTTTTGATCTTGTGATACTATTTTTTAATGCAGCAATTGCATTATCTATTTTAGTTTTAAATTGAGTTAAATTAGCATCTGTTGCATTTTTCAAATTATTATAGTGAATTTTTAATGAAAAGACTGCAAAATCTTTTCCTACAACTAAATCTTTATTTTTGTCTTCTTCTTGTTTTTGAGCACTTTCTACTAATTTTTTATTTGTTTGATCATCAAAGAAATTTGTAGCAACAAAGACTGTTCTTGGATTATCAAAAACATTTGTAGTTTTAATAAAACTATTTAATGTTGTGTCATCATACTTTGTAGTTTGTGCTGATGTTGCATTAGTATAATAGATTGCTTTATTACCTTGTCCAGGGTGTTCCAAATTATTTATTGAAGCATTATTTGCTATGTTTTTAGGAGCAAAACCGATGTTAAAACTTTCAATTGAATCTGTAGAATTTTTAGAGAAATAATCAGGAAAATCAGTTTTTCATTTTTGATCTAAAGCATTATATGCACGTTGATACACGTGAGCATTAGTAGCAAGGAAAAGAACTAATTCATCAGAATTTTCTTGATTATTTTTTCAAGCATAATCCAATAATCAAGCAGTACCATTTGGATTATTTGCTATTACACCAGATTGATTATCTTCAGGATCAACTCCGTTAGAATTAAAGGAAATTGCAAAACTTCTATCTAAAATTTCATTATAAGCTTCACTTTCAGAAATAATTAAATCAGAATCTTGTGGACCTAAATCATCCCTTTTTATTTGATCTTCTCTTTCTCGTTTTTCTCTAGCTTCTCTTAATTGTTTTTCAACATTGGAAGGATCAAAATAAGGTGGCATTCCGTTGTTTGGGTTTTCTTTTGGTGTTTCGGTTTCTGGGGGATTATCTTTAGGATTTGTAACTGGCTGTGTTGGTTTGGGTTCTTTTGAAGGAGGATTTTGAGGGTTTTCTGGTTTGTTTTCTTTACTTTTTTGTTTGTAAAAGAAACCAAAACCAAAGGATTCTTCTATATTTTTGATTTTAAAAGCTCAATACATTCTTGTTGGTTGGAGAGTTACAGAACTAACAGAAATATCACTAGAAAGTGTTAAATTTTGTTCTTGTAAAAATTCTTTTAATATTTCTAATTGTTTTGCATGAGAGATTTTATCAATCTTTTTTTCAAAAAATTTAGAAATATTTTTTTCTTCATCAGAGAATGTTTTCTTAGCATTCTTTAGAGTTTTATAGTCATTGGATTTTTCATATTGATGTTCATTGGTTGGTTTCACAGAAATTTCATTTTTAGTGTTTGAGCAAGAAAAAAGCATTAATGGAGTAAAAGAAGCAAGTGGAATAAATAACTTTTTAATAAATTTTTGTTTTTTCATTTTTGTAAAATATAAAAATAAAATCTAAAAAAATAGATTTTATTTAGTTAATTATTTATTTTGAATTGCTTTAATTCCAGGCAATTCTTTCCCTTCTAAGAACTCAATAGAAGCTCCACCACCTGTTGAAATATGACTAAATGCTTGTTCAAAACCAAGTTTTTCAACTGCCGCTACAGAGTCTCCCCCACCAATTACAGAATAAGCACCATTTAGTTTAGAAATTGCTTTTGCAACTTCTTCTGTTCCATATTTAAAGTTAGAAAATTCTGTTACTCCCATTGGTCCATTTCAAAGAACTGTTTTAGCACCTTCAAGTTCTTTTTTGAATAATTCTATTGAATATTTGTCAATATCTAGTCCCATTGTATTATCGAGAATTTGTAAAGGATTTGAGTCATTTAAAATTCTTTGTTGATCTTCAAAAGATTTACCCATAGCGTGATCAACTGGTAAAATAATTTTGTTTTTGTATTTATTTAAATAATCTTTTGCTAATTCAATCTTATCTTCTTCAACAAGAGAAGTTCCGATATTAAAACCTAAAGCTTTATTGAATGTATAAGCCATACCACCACCAATAATAACTTTATCAGCTTTTTCTAAAAGCGATGATACAACGCCAATTTTGTCTGAAATTTTAGCTCCTCCTATAATTGCAACAAAAGGTTTTTCTGGATTTGTAACAATTTTAGAAAGTGCTTTTACTTCTTTTTCTAATAAGTAACCCATTGCAGATTCTTTGATGTTAGAAGCAATACCCACGTTTGAAGCGTGTGATCTATGAGCAGTTCCAAAAGCATCATTAATAAATACATCACCTAAAGAAGCTCAGTATTTTCCTAATTCTGGATTATTTTTTGATTCAGCTTTATCATTTAAATCTTCAAATCTTGTATTTTCAAATAATAAAATTTGCCCATCTTTTAATTTTTTAATTGCATCTTCAAGTTTTTTTCCTTTAGTTTCGCTAATAAAAAGAACTTCTTGATTTAATTGTTTAGAAAGTTCAATAGCAACTGGTTGAAGAGATTTTTTTGCTTTATCTGCTTCTTCTTTAATTCTTCCAAGGTGAGAAAAGACAATTGCTTTTCCCCCTTCACTAATAACTTTTTTAATTGTTGGAAGAGAAGCTACAATTCTTTTTGTAGAAGTAATTTTACCATCTTTAATTGGAACGTTAAAATCTACTCTTATTAAAACTTTTTTACCTTTTAATTGTAGATCATCAATTGTTTTTTTAACTGTTGATTTCATTTATTCTCCTATTTTTTATTTTTATTAATAATATTATAAAACTTTTTTATTATTATAGTTATTTTTTATCTTTAATATTTAAATTATTTCACTGGTCAATGTTGTTTTCAATTTTGGCAAAAATAGTTTGTTTATGATCTATTTTGGAACTTAAATAAGTAAAAATTATGTCTGCAATGATAAAGGCAGAAATTTTTGAACCAATTGAACCAATTCTGTAATTTTGTTCAATACTATCTAAAAATATTACGTTTTGCACATTTTTAGTAACAGTTATTTTGCTATTTTTAGTTCATATGCTTGTAGCAATGGAAAATTTGTCTAAATACTCCTTTATTTGTTTAATTTCTAATGTTTTGCAACTTTTAGAAATTAAAGTAATATGCATATGGTCTTTTAATAAGTTACTAAAAGAAAAAAATTCATGGATATCATTGATAAAAATAGTATTAAAACCTATTTTTCTTAAATTGGTTGCAAGGTATTTTGCTACAAGAGCAGATTCTCCAACACCAAAGAAAATTGTCATTTTCCTGTATTTTAAAAGGGTATTAATATAATCTGTAATGTTTTTTTCTAGATTTAAATTAGTTAAAGTGCTTTCTAAAGAAAAAAGATAATGTGATTTTATATTATTCATTACTTGAGTTAAAGTTAAATTATTTTCATCTTTAATATCTATTTCTAAATCTTTTTTATATTGAATTCTTTGAGATACATAAATTTGTAAATCTTTAAAACTAGCAAACCCTATTTTTGTTGCAAAACGCGAAACAGTCGATTGAGAAATATCTAATTTTTTAGATAAATCTGTTGAATTTGTTTTTATAAAGTTAAAAGGTTCTTTCTCGATAAAATTTCAAATTTTTTTAAAAGAAGAAATTGAAAAGTTCTTTTTATCAATTTCTTCAATTATATCTTTGTCAAAAATTAAAATGTTTTTATTCATATTGCCTTAATTATATTCATAACTTAAGAATTTGATTAAAAAATTCAAGTCTTTTTATAACTTGAACTTTTTAATTATTCTAAAGGAGCACCGATGTTTGCGGTTATTTGGTTATTTAAAAGTTCTGCTTCAACACCAATAATTACTTGGAATGAATTTTCAGAAATTTTAATTAATCCAAAAGTTCCAGCGCTTTTCATCAGTTTTTCATCGATTTTAGAACCATCTTTAACAATATATCTTAATCTTGTTGAACAGTTATTGTATTCTACAATATTTTCTCAACCACCAAATGCTTTTATGATGGTTACTGCTTTTTTAGATAAGTACTTTTAGATTTAGAATCTGTTTGTTCTATTTTGCTTGATTTTTGGTTTTCTATTTCTTCATCAGCAATTTTTCCTGTACCTCTACCTGGGGTATTTAGATTTAATTTTTTAATTAATAGTGTTCCAACAAAGAAATATGTAGTTGCTGTTAAAGCACCGATAGGAATTATTCAACCTGGGTTTGCAAATACTTTATTTGCTCCAGTAAATCCTGATTCTTTAATTATAGCAAGTGATTTAGGAATACTTAAAATGTAATCCATTAATCCAGCTGAAAAACCAAATCCTAATTGAATTCCAAATGCACCTGTTATAAAGGCAAAAATACCAGTTAAAACAGCATGTACAACAAATAATAATGGTGATGCATAAAGGAATGCAAATTCCAGTGGTTCTGTTATTCCTGAAAGGAAACTTACAAGTGCAGCAGAACCAAGAAGTGCTATAACTCTGATTTTTTGTTCTTTATTTTCTGCTGTATATACAAAAGCTCCAACTAATGCAGGTAATCCAAACATCATCATTGGGAAGAATCCTGATTGGAATAATCCACCTGGGTTGTTTTTAGCAACTCCTTGTAAGAAAATAAAGATATCTCCATTTACAACTTCATCTGCTTTTCCACCTTCTTTAGCAAAACTTCCTAATTGGAATCAGAATAAATTATTTGGGATGTGGTGTAATCCAAAAGGAATTAATAGTCTATTTAAGAAACCATAAACTCCTTCAATGGAAGCTCTTGTGAATCTTACAGAAAGTGTGTTTGCTTCTCCTGGGCTCGTTGCATCAGAAAGTAATTTAGATAGTTTGAATATTACAAATGCTACTCAAGGGAAAATTAGTGAATAAACAACTGAGAAAATTACTGCAAAAACAACAGCTAATGAAGGTATTAGTCTTTTTCCTGAGAAAAATCCAAGCACTTTTGGTAATTCAACCATATTAGTTTTATTATAAATTCAAGCAACAAAAGAACCAACTATAATTCCACTTAAAACGTTGTTTCCAAGAATTGCTTCGTATTTACCTCTAAATAATGCTTCAAATCCAAGCACTATAGTTTTTGGATCTTTTGCTCAAGATTCTCCTAAATTAATTTGAGAATATAAAGCTGTAGTTAAAATCGGAACGAGTTTTGCAACTATAAACATTGCAACAGCCCCTGAAAAAGCAGCTTCTCCCCTTCTTGATTTAGTAAATCCAAATGCTAAACCAATAGCAAATAGCAAGTAAAGATTTGAAAAAACAAGATCTCCAGACTGAGTTACAATATTTTGAATAAGTTTAGAAAATGTAGTATCTTGCGGAACATCAGCCCCGATTCTTAATAAAATAGCAGCTATCGGTAAAATAGCGATAGGGAATAATAAAGCAGTACCAATTTTTCCAAGTCTTTCTAACATTTTTTTGAAAAAACCTGAACTAGCTTTTCCAGCATTCATTGTTTTTAAACTACTCATTTTTTTGTTTTACTCCTTTCACTTTTTTAATAAAGAATCCATGTATAATAACAGTTGAAAGAATTGATCCAAAGAAAACAATTACAAAAACCAAAACAAAAGAAGCAATTACATCTGCTCTAACTTTTAATGCTGCTGCTTGAAGTTCAGCATTGTTTAAATTTGGTTTTGTGTAAAGAGTTAGCAATAAAACAACAGTTATTAGTAAAATTGAAAACAAAATTCATAGTGAAATGTATATTCATTGAATTTTTTCAATCTTTTTAAAGTCAATTTTTTTGAAAAGTGACATTTACTTTTCCTCCTTAGTGTTAAATAAGTCTTTAACAATTAAATTATTATACATTTTGAACTTTAATGAAATAAAATAAATATTTTATGCATTTTTTTTGAAATTTAATGAATATTTATAAATTCTTATGCATAATTTATGCAACTTTTTTTTATTTTGTTGATAAATTGTAAAATAAAATAAGGTGAAATATGACAATAATAAAAAACTGCAAAATAATTAATCCAGAATATACTATTGACAATGCAAATATTTATTTAGAAAAAAATAAAATATTAAAAATAGAGCGAATAGAAGGACAAGGAAGTAATTTAATAGTTCCAGGTTTTGTTGATTTACATATTCATGGAATTGCAAATTATGATGTTATGGATAATAAAGAATCTTTATATAAAGTTTCTAAAAAATTAGCTAAACTAGGAACAACTTCATTTATGCCTACTGCAATGTCTAAACAATGAACTAAAATTTTGGACTCTTTAAATTTAATGTCTCTTGTAGAAAAAACAGTTTCTAGAAATTTAGGAATTCATTTAGAAGGTCCTTTTATTAATTTTGATAAAAAAGGAGCTCATAGTGCTGAATTTTTAAAAAAAGCAACTAAATTTAAAATTCAAAAACTATTATTTGCTTCCAATAATAAATTGAAAAGAATTTCCTTTGATCCTACAATGGCAAATTTAGATATTTTAAAATTCATTAAAAAGAAAGAAATTTTTCCTTCTATAGGTCATTCATCTGCATCATTTACTTTAGCTTCTAAATATTTTAAAAATGGGTGTGATTCAGTTTGTCATTTGTGAAATGCAATGTCTGGAGTGGATTCAAGAAATCCTGGAATAGTACAAGCAACCTTATCAAATAAAAATGTTTATAGTGAAATGATTATTGATTTTATTCATATTAAAAAAGAAACTGTAAAATTCACAATTGATATAAAAGGAGTGGATAAAATTATTGCAATTTCTGATGCTATTAAACCTGCTTATTATAAAGATGGAGAGAGTGTTTCTGGTAGTCTTGTTGTTTATAAAAAGGCAAAAGTTATCAAATTACTTGCAACAAATACAATAGCAGGTTCAGGAATAGTAATACATGATGCATTTAAAAATATTTTAAAATTAGGTTATTCTTTAAATGAAGCTGTAAAAATGACTTCATATAATGCTTTTAGATATCTTGGAATTCAAAATTTAGGTAAAATTGAAGAAAATTATTTAGCAGATTTTTTAATTTTAGATTCAAAAAATTATTCAATAAAAAAAGTTTATATAAATGGAGAAGTGGTGAAATAATGAAAATATTTATTAAAAATAATGAAGAAAAAGTAGCAGAATTTACTGCTAATTTAATAAAAGAACAAATTTTTAAAAAAGAGGATTTAAAAATTTGTTTTGCTACAGGAAATTCACCTATTTTAACATACAAAAATCTTATTAAAATGTATAAAAATAAAGAAATTTCCTTTGCAAAAGTCACATCTTTTAATTTAGATGAATATGTTGGAGTTTCTAATGAAAATCCTTGTTCTTATCATTATTTTATGTATCAAAATTTATTTAATCATATTGATATTGTTAAAAAAAATATTAATTTACCTAATGGAATTGGTGATATTAAAAAAAATTCACTTATCTATGAAGAAAAAATAAAAAATAGTGGTGGAATTGATTTAATGATTTTAGGAATAGGAACAAATGGACATATTGCATTCAATGAACCGGGTTCTCAAATTTATGATAGGACAAGAGAAGTAACATTAACAGAAAGCACAATTCAATCTAATAAAATATATTTCAATAATGAAAATGAAGTTCCTAAAACAGCTATTTCCATGGGGATTGGAACTATATTAGAAGCAAAAAAAATTCTTTTAATTGCGACTGGAAATTCCAAAGCAGAAGCAATTAAAAGAATGATAACAGAAGAAATTTCTGGTAATTTACCTGCAAGTTTTTTAAGATTACATAAAGATGTAACTATTATTTTAGATGAACAAGCAGCTAAATTATTGGACTTTCAAAATAAAGAAAAATAAAAATTTTAAATTATACTATTTTCTTTCCCAGTTGAAAGTTTATATTACCGATTTTACTTTATTTTAAGGCATTTTAGGTTTTTGTTTTTATACTTTACTTGTTAAATTAGTAAAGATTAAAATAATAAAAATAAATATAAATTTGTAAAATTTAATTTATTAATAAAGATAACACATTAAAGAATTTTGCAAGCCTTAAATTTAAAACACCACATATTTTTGTGGTGTTTTTTGAAATTATAATAAATCTGCAGGTTTTTCAGAAAAGTGTTTTGCTCCATAACGTTCTGGAAATAAGTAAGAAAGTAAACGAATTTTTTCATAAAATGAATAAGGATTTTGAGGATTGTGTCCATTTCCGATGTAACCAATTCTTTGTCCATCCAGTAACATAATTGAAGCAGTTCCTTGTTCTGCAGTTTGTCCATCTTGATCTTGTGTTACAAGTCCAGCTAAATTACCTTGACTATCAAAAACATTAGAACCTGATGAACCAGCTGCAAAATCAACACTATTTCAACCATATACAATGGTTTCATTTTTATGATTTAAAGAACCAAGACTATTAATATTTCCTTGGAATCTGAAGTTTCCTAATAAATATTCACGGAAACGAGTTTGTCCGTTTTTGCCTACTGGAGAATCAGGGTTTTTAGAATTTTGTCCTGGCATAGAACCAACAAGTCAATTTAAATTGTTGTAAGCATTTTGATGTAATAATTCATTAGAAATTTTAATTTCTTTAGCAGTTTTTCAGTTTAAAAAGAATTTAATAATTCGTTTTTGATCATCACTGAGTTTTTTACCTTCAAAGGTAAAATCAGTGCTATCTATATTTTTGTTTGCAAAATTATTTTCAAATCAAGAGATGTCTATAATTGCAACAGTGATATCTGAATATTTTTCACCTCTGCTAAGTGGATTTCCATAGTTATCGCGAAAATCTTGAAAGTAAGGATCTTTATAGGAATCTTCATCAGCTTTACCATTTGCAAAAAAGTGTGAAACCATTTCAATACTTAAATTATTAATCATATTGTGCCCTAAACCATGATTTTCTAAAATAGGTTCTTTATTAGGTGTGTTAGCAGTAGGTCTATTTAAGAAAATAGGAGATAGGATATTACTTCTTGTTCTTTTTTCAATGTTTAATCCATCTAGTGATTGACCTGCTCTTACTCATGAAGGACTAGAACCATCATCTAGCAAATCGATATTATGGGAGTTAGAGACAATGTAGTAACGATGATCGTTTGGATCATCTGGTTTTACTTTGTTGAATAAACCTCATGTTCCTCTTCCATGGTAATCAAAAGCGAAAGTTCTTTTTCTTACATCGTTTAATACATCAAATTTATCTTCTAAATAAAGGCGTTTAACAATTCCTTCTTCAGTTTTTAATTTTGATGTTTGTTGAAATTTATCATAGGAAGAATTGTTTCTTTTTCCTTCTTCAGCTTGCTGACGAGATTGGATAGTTTCAGTGAGTGAAATTGACATCGAATCTTTTAGTGCTTTTGCTAGATATGAAGGATTTTTAGTTGCATTAACTTTATTATCAATATAGTTCATAGTTAAAAAGACATTTCCAACAAAAGCTGTTGATTTATTAGCTAAAATATGTTCAGATAAAATATCTGTGAAATAAATATCAGAATGTTTTGGAATTACTTCTAATTTTAACTTTTTATTATTTTGATCATAAGTAACTTTAAAGGAATATCTATCTTTCATCATTGCAGCTAGAGTTTGATTAAATAAAGCATCTTCATTTCTTGCGGTAATTGTAAAACTTGCATCTTCAATTGTGTGTCTTTCTAAAAGTTCTTTAAAAGAAACTGAAACATTTACAAAGGATAACAACCCACGGGGAACTGGAACTGAAGAATTTCGATTAGTTTTAGTTGTAATAATTTTAGTGTTTTCTAATTCAAATCTAAAAGTAAAATATGTTTCATTTTGAAAATTTTCTCAGTTTTTATATTCATCTAAATCTTTTTCTATTCAAATTGAATGGTGATTTTCACCAAAGTTAAAAATAGTTTTAGCAAGAATTTCACGTGGTGTAAAAAAGTAATAATCAAGTTCTTTTCCCGTATCATCGACAAGTATAAAATCTTTTTTAGCTAAGGTGCTATCATCTTCAAGTGCACGATATTTTCACATTCTTTCATATTCAACTAAAGCATAATGGTTTTGAAGTGAGTAAGGAATTTTGCTTTTGCTTTCATGGTTTAATCAATATCCAGTTAAATCATCAACAGTTAAGTTTTTACTTTGAGTAATTAAATCGCTATTGTTATAAGTTGTAATAGCGTTAGTTTGATTATTGTTAGTTAATAAATAAGGACTACTTCCTTTTGTTGAATAATTAAAGTGATATCTAAATGATTTTTGTGCATTAGCAGAAAAATTAAATTTATCATAATACATATCCATTCTTTGTTTTTCTGTTGCATATATTTTAGAAATAGTATATTTAGTGTTTTCAAAATAACCAGAAATTTGGAATTTTCAGAGTTTTTCAAATGGCACAATTAGTTTTAAAGTAGTTGGTAAAACAAATTGATATGCTTCGAGTTTATCAGCTTGCACTTCAGGTTTTAGTTCAAAAATAATTCATTTGTTTTTGAATAATTTTAAATCTTCATTAGTAAAATCAAATTTTGCTGATCCATATAATTTTTTGTTATTTTCATCGATATAAGTAGAAAAATTAGTTAAATTAAAGGTTTTTGCTGATACATTTGTCTGAAATTTATATTTATCTAAAAAAGAAAAACCTGTTTGTTCATCACCTACTTGAGCTGCTGTAATAATGTATTTAGAGAGGTTTTTAGGTAAAAGCGATACATTGAATGAAGCGTTTTTATTAGTTTTATCAACTGTTGCTTCAATAAGTTTTGAATAAGGATCAAAAGGATTTAAGTTTTTAACTAAAAGTTTAATTGAATTAATATTTTCATTAAGACTTTGTGAATATTTAACAATAACTTTGTTATTTTCTACTTTTGTTGATAAAACGTCTAAAACAGGATTTTGGTAATTATTAGTAAGAGTTCCTGAAGCACTATTAAATCCTGGAAAGCCTTCTATATCATAGTAATTAGAACCACTGTCACCATTTTTTTGTAAAACTAAATCTACATAATTATCTCATATAAATGATTCATTTTTCTGTAAAAATACATTATATTTACGAGCATTTGTTGAACCCTCTAAAGCACTACGACTAAATTCTTTGTATTGAAAAGAACCGTTTTGTTTATATTTTATAAAATATTGTGGAAAGTTTACATTTGAATTTTGATTTGATTTTTTTGTTGCAATAAATTCCAGGGAAATGAGACCATTTTGATATCTTATAGCTTTAAAATTATTTTCACTACTAAATTCAAAAGCATTTGATTCAGTTGTATAGTTTTTATTTTCAAAAATACTATTTAATCCACTAAAATGATTTATTTTATTTGAATTATTATATAAACCTGTTATTTTTACAAACTCATTTGCAGCTAAACTATTAATTGTAAAAGTTACTAAATTATTAGTTACAACAGCATTAACACCTGTTTCAGAAACTGTATTAAGTTGTTCTTTAGTGGCTTTTTTGTATTTTAAAGTAAGTGAAGTATTATCACTTAAATCAACTGTTTTAATTTGAATTTTGATAGTATTATCAGCTATTGTTGAGTTGATAATTTGTGTATTTTTTGGTGGATTTAAAACTTCGTTTGAAACTTGATTGTAATCACTACTTTCTATAAAAGTAAAGTATTGATTTAAGGAATTATCTGCTTTAATTGTTGCATCAGTTGAATCTGTATATTGATTTACATTTAATAAATCTTGACTATATGTTCCGAAAACGTGACTTTCATTAAATACTTTTTTAAAGTTTTCACTAACAAAAGCTTCTGAATTTGTATTTAATGTTGTGAAAGTTGGATTATTAGTTGGCAAATTTAAAGTTACATTATTTAATTTTAAAGATGTTAATTTATAAGTTGTATTAGCAGTTAAATTATTAAAATTTAAATATAAATTACTTCCTTCTCTAAAATTTGTAACTTTTAAATTAACAGAATCTGATAATATAGCATCAAAGGTATGTTCATTTGGATCGTGTAATTTGCTATTAGAAGAAAATGAAATTCTTAATGATGCACTTGTTTTAGAAACTTCTGTTAAAGAAATAGAATCGATAGTAAATTGATCATTTTCTGGTCTTGGTTTTTCAATGGGGTTACTACTGTTATCGGGAGTAGTTGGTGAAGGATTTTCGCCTTTTGGATTATTTTGTTCAGGTGGATTCTGTGAATTATCTGTTCCGCCAAGATTATCACCTGTTCCTGGATTAGTTTTAGGTGGTGTCTCAGGTTCTGGAGAATCAATTTCAGGATTATTTGTTTTGTTAAAAGTAATTGTTAAATTACTGTGATATTGATTATTTGCAATTTCTAAATATGAAATTGCCAATTTATTATTATCTGGTTTTGTTATGTTTGAAATATCAAAGGTTAATATTTGTGTATTTGCATCATATAAAGAAGAAGTAAAAACGGAATCAATATTTTCAAATTTTATTTTTGCTGTATTTGCAAACATTGTTTTATTTGCATTAGCAAGTTTTACATATAATTTGCTATTATCTTCAGAAAGAGATAATTGAGTAATTTGTGGTTTTTTGCTTATATTTGCTGTATGAAAGAATAATTTATTGTTGTCACTATTTGATAATTTTAAAATAGTGTTTCCAACTTTGAGTTGTGATAAATGATAATCTGTATCTGGAGTAAGGTTTTTAAAACTAATAGTAACTACATCGTTTTTAGAAGTAATTGAAGCATTTGAGTTTGGGTTTAAAGTTGCTGATAATTTGCTTACATCTAAATTTTTATTAGTCAATTTTAAAGTAAATGTAGCACTATTTGAATCTGAATTAACACTCAAAATCTCTGCATCTGTTTTAACTTCTTGATTTTTTAATGTTTTGAATCTCAATTTTTCTTTATCAAATTGAGAAAATTTTAATTCAGTTTTATTAGCAAAAATACTATCAACTTGATATTCAGTATTTTCTTTCATATTTTTAAAAGTAATAGTTAAAATATTAGAAGAAATGCTAATATGTGGTTTATCATATTGTGTAGGTTTACTTAAATATAAAGAAATTTCAGAAGTTTTGTAAGTTTTAGTTAATTTTATTTTAATAATTGCAGAATTATTGTCAACATGAATAGATTCTACTTTAGCATCAAAAGTTTGTTCTTTTGTTATTTCGTTATTGCCACATGCTATTGTTAGTAAAGAAGCAGCAATAGTAATAGAAACACTCGGAATTAGTAATTTTTTTATTTTTTTCATTCTCACTCCTTATTTTTTAATTGGATTTTCAAACTCATTGAAAATATCAAGCATTTTATATTTTTTAGGATATAAACGACTTAATCTCTGTATTTTATAAGCAAATGAACCATTATTATAATCATTTAATTCACCAAAGAAATTAATTCTTTGTGAAGATAATAAATAGGAAGAAGCTTCACCATTTTCTTCGTTAGCATGGATTCCTAAAAAGTTTCCTTCATGATCATATAGACCAGTTCCTGAAGAACCGCCGGCAAGTTGGTATTCTGCATTACCTCTTATAATTTCACCATTTGAATTTTGGAATTTTTTGATAAAACTTGATTTTTCAGTTGTAGCATCTTGCACTAAATTTCCTGGATAAAATAAGATATCACCAACAAAGTTTTGACGAACTTGAATATTCTTTTTAGTATGTTTTTTTGTTGAACCAGGAAAGGAAGACATATACATTGTATAGTACATATAAGGGTGAATATAACGACCCATTTTAGATACTTTATTGTGTCTTATATTTTTTCAATTAGCAATATGTTCAGCAACTTTAAATCTTGGATTATTTTCTTTATTTACATCATTTTTATGCTGGTTATAGTAGTTAATTAGTTCGCTTATGTCTATTATATGAATTTTAAAATCTGTTCTATTTTTACCTTTAACATTTGATAAACTTCCATCTAAACTTTTATTGTTATTATTTTGAGAAGTTCAAAAAACAGAATTATTTGTATTTCAGTAATCTCCTAAAAATAGACTTACATCTTCTTTTGAAGTATGTTGCTTTGGTGCTGAAATAAAATCTGTAGTTTGTACTGGAACGTGAATATTAGTTCCAAAATAATATCTATTATCATTTGGATTGCTAGGATCAACTTTACCTATCATTCAAGCAGTTCCATACAAAGTTCCAAATGATCTAGCTATTACTTCTTCTTGAATTGTATTTTGAACTGAAGATTTTGTATATCAGGTTGTAACTTCAATATTTATAGGATTATCAGCATCATTATACCCAACACTTTTAAACTTAGTATCTTTATCAAACTCAAATCCATCTATTTTTAATTGATTTTTTGCTTTAGTGTGCTCATTTTTATATGAAAAAGGTTCTCCATTTTTTAAATACATAATAGATAGATAATTTCAAGTTTTATCAACAAAAGTTGAATAACTTGAAGAAAGATTGTGAATGTACATATCTTTATTAATGTGCCCTTCCCGAGCAATTAATGAGATTTTTAATTTATCTCCATTTATTGAAACTTGTGCTTTAAGATGTTTATTCATTAAGTCTTCAAGTTGTTGGTCATTTAATGTTAAATGATAGTTACTATTTGAATCGATTTTTCTTCCAATTTTTTTTAATAAATCTTCAGTTTTTCCTAAAAGTTTAATCTTTATGTTTGAAAGAGTTTTGTTATTACTTGCATTAAGTTTATTTCAACTAAAAGAAACAGCTCAATCAAAACTACCAAAAGAAAATTGTCTAAAGTTAACTTTTTTTGGACTTGCTACAAAACTAAAGTTAAGAATTGCTTCTTTACTAGTGTCTAAATTTTTAAAGTTTCTAAGATCTTTTTCTACATAAAATTCGGTTCTATCGGAGTTTTCGTGCATTTCTTTATCAAGAGCATGTTCTTTGATTGCTCCATAGTTATATTCTTGATTATTATCAAATAGTACAACAGGTAAAGGATTGTTATATTGTGAATATGAACCAGCTAGATATGAATTAACATCTCCACTATAATGTGTTAAAAATAAGGTATTTTTTAAATAAGCATTGTTTAAAGTTGTATAGTTATGTCAATTAAATGGTATTGATTCTGGAACATCTCCATTAATGTTGTTAGTTAACTGTGATTCTTGGTATTGATAACTATTGATTGTATTTAAATTATTTGCTATAAAATTAACTCCAAGTGCATCATTGTATGTATTTTGTGAAACATCTAAAGTTGGTTTTAATTCAGTTATTCCACTTTGTTGAATTAGACTTAATTTGCGATGTTTTAGTTTTCCTTCTTGTCCTTTGTCATCATAGTCTATAACTGATGATAAGTCATATTTATTAACAATTTGTACTTGATTTAGTTTTCAAGTAATTCCTTCAGTTAAACCAGTAAAAGAGAATTTTTTAAGTTCATCAAAATTTAAAAATATTGATTTGGTATTTTCTTGACGAAATTGTCTTTCAAATCAATCACCACCATCACCTGTATATCCATAACTTCTTTTGTCACTTTCACTATCGGTTGGAATATTTTTTTGCACTAAATCTACAAAAGTGAGTTTTAAATATTTAGTTCTAAATTGTTCCATTTCTGAATCAGTTGCATTGATGTTAATTGCTCCTACAAAGGTATTGCTTGTAGTATTTGCAACAGCAAACTGTATTTTGGAAATGGTTGGATTAAATGTTTGATTAGATTGTCATGAAAGTTCTTCAGGAACATTAAATGAATAATTATTATTTAGAGATACCACATCACTTAGAATATATTTATTGTATCCTTGATTAAATTTAATAATATTTTCAGATTCGATGTGACCATTTTTATAAGTTCCTACAACTGTTATGTCTCCATCATAGGCATTTACATCAGGTTTTATTGTAATGAGATATTTATTATTTGTAACATTAGGTAAATAATTTAAATTGATATTAACTTTATTATTGCTGATGTTAAAAGAATCAACAGAGTATGTAGCACTTGTTCCGGTTTTGCTTATATTTACGATATTTTTACTAAATTCTATGGAATTTCCGCCATAAGTTATATTAGAAATGCTATTATTTGAATTAGCATTATTTACATTAACTAAAATATTTTGGGAAGTTCCATTATATTTGGTTGTATAAGTGTGTCCGTTAAATGTAAAGGTAAAATCGTTATTTTTTAAAGTAGGTAAATGATCAAAAGCAAATCATAAAGTTTTATTATCAATTAAAGAAATATCTTTAATGTGTAAATTATCTTTTTCATTAAATTTACTTACTTGTTCATCATATTTTATAAATGAATCTAAAAGAGAATAGTCTATTTCATTAAATTCTACATTGTTATTAGTTGTTGTAAAAGACTTATTATTTAAAGAAATATTTTGAGTTCCTATTTCTAGATTAGTAAGATAATATGTTGTATTAGCTTTAAGATTATATAAATCAAAAGTTAAATTTGTATTGTTTGATTTTGGACTACTAAAATCAAAAGTTTGTCCATTTGTGTCTTGAAGAGATAAAGTAGCAGCATCAGATGAATCTAATGGTGTATCTAAAGAAATAGTAAGTTGTGCTTTATTAGTTTGAATATTAGAAATAGTGGTATTTTGTAAATTATAAGTTTTTTTCTCTTTTTTTGGTGGTGTTTCAGGTTCTATTTCTTTTTGTTTCATTGCTGTTGTAACGCTTAAATTATCATTTGGTAAAGATAAAGAATTTCCATTTAACAACACGGAAGTTAAAGTATAAGTTGTATTTGCTTGAAGAGAATTAAAAGTTATAGAAAATGTAGGTGATTCAGTTATTGAAAGATTTTGATTATGATTTTGTCCATCTGAAATAGTTACTAAAAGATTATTTTTGTTTGCAACAGAAAGTGTGTAGTTAGAAAAGTTTAAAGTTAAAGTAACGTTGTTTGTATTGATATCTTTTCAAAAAACGCTTGATATTGTAAAATTATCTTTTTTCTCTTGACTCGGTTCATTATCTTTATTTTTTGGATTTGTTGGCGTAATTGGGGTTTCTGGAAGTTTTGGTTTTTCTACTGGCTTAGGTTTTGTAGGTGGTTTATTTATACCGGAGTTAGGATTTTCTTGTTTTTCTTGTTGTTTAGTTTTAAAGAAGAATTGTTTTTCTTGTTGTTTAGTTTTTAGTGATTTTCCATTATATTTAATGTCAAAAGTATATATTTTATTTGATGATAAATTATTTATGAAAAATGTTATAGTTTTTTTATCGCTTGATAAGTATCCATTAATATTTTGATTATCATAAGTTAAAGAAAAATTACCATTTTGAAAAACGGGTTTTTCTAAAAAAACTTTAATATTAGCTGAATTTTCTGTAGTTTTATTATCTATTTTTTTAATTTCTATTTCTTTATCATTATTATCAAATTTTTCTACTTCTACTTTTTCATTACAAGCAACTGCTAAAATAGGAGATATACCTAAAAAAGTAGGAATTATATATTTTTTAAATTTCTTTTTTTGCATAATTAATCCTTATATTTTAATTATATAAAAATACTTATAAATTGTCTTACAAATAGGGATTTCAAAAGAAATTATGCGTAAATTTTGATTAAAATATCTTTTTTTAATATTTTTTAAAATATAGAATTTTTTATAAAAGAAATAATAATATTTAAAATTTGTTATTGTTTTAGAATAACAAAGAGTATATATATATATATATATATATATCATAATTAAAATAAATCTTCTTTTTTAATAATTTTATATTGACCTAACTCCAAATCATCAGGAAGATTTAAATTGTTAAATTTAACTCTTTTTAAATATGCAACTTTATAATCAAAAGAAAGAAACATTCTTTTTACTTGATGAAATTTCCCCTCACTAATGCTTAAAAAACATTTATTTTTTTCTATTAATTCTAAAAAGGAAGGTTTAACTTTTTCGGTTTGGGAAATGTAAAAACCTTGTGTAAATTTTTCTTTTAAAAAATCAAAATTGATTTCTTTATCTAACTCTACATAATATTTTTTAATTATGTGTTTTTTAGGTGCTAAAAGATTATGAGTGCTTTCGCCGTCATTTGTAATTATCAGTAGTCCTTCTGTATCTAAATCTAATCTTCCGATTGTATGTAGATTTTTTATATTAGTAATAGATTCAGGAAGTAAATTGAAAACTGTTTTATGTAAATTATCTTTATTTGCACAAACATATCCGGCAGGTTTATTTAATAAAATATAAATAAATTTTTCTCTTAAATAAAGATAATTCCCATTAATTGTGATTTGTAAATCGCTTTCTTGAAATAATTGACCTACTTTAATTTTAGAATTATTTACAAGAATTTGACCTTTTAAAATTAACTTTTTAATTTCTGTTCTAGAGAGATTGCAATTATCCGAAATTATTTTTTCTATTCTTTTCATTGTAACCTTATAAATTGTTTAAATCTATTATTTTTTCAAATTTATCATAATGCTTAAGATCTAAATTGTGATTAACTAAAATAAGGGTTATTTCTTTATCTTCAATTAATCTATCTAAAATTATTTCAATATTTTTTTTATCTAAATTTGAAAAAACTTCATCAAAAACTAGGAATTTTCTATTTAAATAAAATACTCTAGCAAGTGATAATCTTTGTTTTTGTCCTTCAGATAAAGCAATGGCAGACTCTTTGTGTTCAATTTTTTGCTGAACTTCATTTCATAAATTAGCTTTTTTAAGTGCTTCTATTACTTTTTCATCATTGTTTTGTTCTCATAAAGAAACATTTTTGTAAATCTCTTCATCAAAAATGATATTTTCACTATTTAAATAAGTTATTTTATTTTTATAGGAACTATCTGAAATAGTTTTTAAATCTGCTTTGTTAACTAAGATTTGCCCTTCATAATCTTGCTCAATACCAAGAATTAGTTTTAATAATGTAGATTTTCCTGTTCCTGAAGCGCCTTTGATGAAGTATTTTTTTCCTTGTTCAAAACTAAAATTAAAGTTATTGAAAATTAAATTTTTTCCATTTTTGTAACTAAAATTAATATTTTTTAGTTCAATTTTCTCTATTTCTTTTTCTAAAGTATTTCCTAAATCTTTTTCAATATTAAATTCAATTTTTTCTATTATTTTTTTAGATGTTTTTATTTTTTTGATTCCTGAAATATATGAAGGAACAGTGGTAATTAGTTTAGGAAATAGAAAATTAATAAAAGTAAGAGTAAAAATAGTAATATGTGGAACTTTTAAAAATAATAAAATAGCCATAGTGATTATTGAAACAAATTGTAGTATTCTTAAAATTCTTTCAGGAATCATTTCATTTAAAGCTTGAGCGTTGTTAACTTTTAAAGATGCTTTATAAAGTTGTCAATTTTTTTCTCTTGAGTTTTGATAAATTAAATGAGTTTTGTTGTTATAAAATAGAATTTTAAATCCATTTAAATAATTATCAATAACTTGTAAAAATTCAGTTCTTGCATTGGAATAATCTTTTTGTTTTTTTGTTTGTTTTTTATTGAAAAATAAAGAAAGCAGAACTGAAAAAAACACAATAATTAAAATAATGGGAATTAAATAAAAACCAATCAATCCTGCTGAAATTAAACTAGCTATTAGTCCAATTGTGGAACCGATTGTTCTAACCATTGTTAAAATAACTTGATCAAAAACAAGATTACTATCATTGAAAATAATACTAAAAATTTTAGCACTATCAAATTCATAACTGTTTTTAGCAGTTGAATTTATAAATTTATTAAATACGTTTTCTATTAATTTATTAATTAATTTCATTCTGAAATAAATTTCAAGTCTAACTCTTCATCAAATGGAAAATTTAGTAAAAAAATCAGTCGCTAAAATAAATATAATAACAATTAAAAAACTTTTAAAAAAAGCATACTTATCATTTGTAGGAACAATTGCATCATAAATTAAAGAAGAAGCATAAGACATTAAAATTCCAAAAAGAAGTGTTGAAATAACATTAATAATTTCAGCAATAATATACAAAATTGTATATTTTTTAGATGCTCTTAGCGATCATTTCATTTTTAATTTTCTCCATATCTATAATATAATCATACATTTCATAATTTTCAGCATGGTGACTGATATTTAAAATTGTTAATTCTTTATTTTGAAATAAGAAATTTTCAATTAATTCAATATTTTCTTTATCTATATTAGCAAGTGCTTCATCTAAAATTAGAAGATTTTTGTTTCTTAAAAAAGTTCTTGCAAAATTAATCCTTTGCTTTTGTCCTGTTGATAAACTATTATTTAAATTGATTTCATAATCTAAAGAAACTTCTGTTAAGTTAACTTTTTCTAGTGCTTCTTGTGCTTCAATATTCATTTCTTTTTCTCAAAGTGTTAAATTATTATAAACAGTATCAAAGAAAACAAATTCTTTTGAGTCTAAATAACTAAAGAAGTTATTAACTTCAGATTGAGAAATTTCTTTTAAATCATAACCATTTAAAAGGATTTTTCCTTTATATTCGTTAATTTGTTTAGTAATTATATTTAAAAAAGTAGATTTCCCCGAACCAGAAGGTCCTTTGATTAAATACTTTTTCCCTTTTTCGATTTTTAAGTTAAAATTTTTAAAAATTACATTTTTTTCATTATAAGAATAGCTTAAATTTTCTATTACTAATTCTTCAAATTTAGGATTTTCTCCTTTGAAAAATAATTTTTCATTTTTTGGTGTACTTTTGAATTCTTCTAATTTTTCTTTTAAACTTTTATAATGTACAAAGAATCAAGAAGAAATTCTAAAGGATAAACTAATTTTAAAACTAAGTGCAGGAATTATTATAATGTTTGCAACCATTTCGTTTTCAAAAAGAATAAAATAAGCAGTTACTATTAATAGAGCAATATCGGTTATTGTTATTACATATCAAGTTACAACATCAACTAAAAATAATATAGAAAATATTTTCAATAATTTCATTCTAAATTTTGTGTTTAAATTATTTAATTGTTCTTGAAAAATATGTCTAACATCTAGAAAATAAAACATTTTATATGTAGATAAAAAAGCGGATAATTTTACATTTCCTTCTTCAAAAGTTTTCATTAATAATTTTCATTTTTTTGAATTAAACGAAGAAATAATTAAAGGAATAACTGTTGTAATAAAAGAAAAAAGAAGAATAAATATACTTAGTTTTCAACTTGAAATTAATGCTAAAATAATGGCACAAATAATACTTCCGATATTGAAAAATAAGTTAAAAAAAGCAGAATACAACCTTTCAATAATTATTGGAATTTGATCCTGAATTTGTGAAATAAATTTACCTTTTGTTTTTATTTCAAAATTCATTGGATTTTCATTAACAGTTGATCTTAAAATATCTTCTCTAAGATGAAACTGAATTTTATTAAAAATTTTATTTTTTAAAAATAATCGTATAAATGCTAGAATTGTTGCAAAAAACAATAAACACCCTTCTATTGTAATTCAAAAATAAAATTCTTTACTGTTGTTTTCTTGAATGTATTGATTAATCAATCCAGGAATGTATAAAGAAAAAGTTATTTTTGTAGCTATGAGCATTTCAATAATTGCAATAAAAAAAGTAAGCATTTTTTCTTTATTCAAATATTTAAACATTATTCAATTATACAACTTTCTGCTAGTAGTTTTAAGGATTTAATAACCATTTCTTCAATTATATTTTGTTTTTCTTTTATTTTATTTTTTAGATATTTTATATTTCCTCCTGTAAAAAATACTGGAAGATTTTCTTTATTCATTTGTTCAATCAATCCTTTTATTGCAAAATAATTTCCGTTTATTATACCTATCGATAAAGCATCAACTGTGTTGGTTCCAATCGCTTTATCAATTTTATTATTTAAATTGATTTTATTTATTTGTGAAGTTGAATTAAAAAGAGAATTTAGTCCCTTTTCTATTCCTGGAAAAATTACAACCCCTTCGATTTCTTTTTTATATATTTTTGAAATAACAGTTGCTGTTCCAAGAGACACAATTATTGCTGATTTAAATTGTTTTGCTGTATAAAAAGCATTTAGTAAAATATCTGTTCCAATCTCAGAAAGATTAATTTGATTACTAATAATTAAATCTGTTAACTTAAATACGTGGTTTTTTATTTGGTGAATTTTAATATTATTTTCTTTTAAAACATTTTCTATTATTATATTTTTTTCAGGTTTAACTGAAGAAAAATAAGCATTTATAAAGAAAAAACCTTTATTTTTTATTTCTTTCAATTTGGAATTTAAAATATTTTCATCCATTTTATCAACTGGAATTTTTTCTATTTCTAACTCTTTGTTTGTGTTTAAAAATCCAATTTTTAAAAGCGAATTTCCTAAATCTAAATAAAGCATTTATCCCTTTCTGTAAAAACTTTTGAAAAGGTTTTCAAAAGTTTGTCAATTTAATTCTTGTGGTCTTGTGTTTTCAATAATATTATTTTCTTTAAAAATATTTAAAATGTCTTGACTTGGGAATTTATTTTTTAAATTATTGTAAAGAGTTTTTCTTTTCATAGAAAAACAAAGTTTTACAAATTCTAAAAATTCATTAACATAATTTTGATCTAAATTTTCTTTAATTTTTAATGTTATAATAGCGGAATTTACTTTTGGTTTTGGAAAAAAACAAGTAGGAGGCACAATAAATTCTTTTGTAACATCTGCTATAAACTGACAACTAACTGACAATTTTCCATATTCACTTTTATTATTTATTGAAACAATTCTTTGTGCAACTTCATCTTGAACCATTATTGTTAATTTTGAAAAACTATTTATATTTTCAAATATTTTAAATAAAATTTTGCTTGTAATATAGTAAGGTAAATTTGCAACAACTTCTTTTTTTGAATCAAAAGAAATTTCTTCTTTTAAAAAATCATTATGAATTAAATTAAAATTTTTGTTTGTTATTTTGTTTTTTAAAATTTCTATCATATCATTATCAATTTCAAAAGCAGTTAAATGTTTTGCTTTTGAAACAAGGATTTCAGTTAAAGCACCTTGTCCTGGTCCTATTTCTATGATTTCTTTATTTTCTACATTTGCTATTTCTATAATTTTATTGATAATATTTTTGTCAATTAAAAAATTTTGTCCCAATTGTTTTTTAGCTCTAATTTCTTTATTCATTATTTTATACCCCAAAGACTCTTTTAACATTATTTAAAATAATTTGTTTCATTTTTTCTTTTGAAATTCCTTTTATTAAACTTATTGTTTCGAGTGTATATTTTACATAGTAAGAATGATTAGTTTCAGAACGAAAAGGTTCTGGAGTTAAATAAGGAGCATCTGTTTCTGTAAAAATTCTTTCTAAAGGAATCATTTCTATCACTTTTCTTGACTCAACATTTTTTTTAAAAGTTATAACACCTGAAAAAGAAAAGTAAACATTTTTAAATTCAAGAAATTTTTCAGTTCATAATCTGTTGCCTGAATAAGTGTGAAAAACGAAGGGAACATTTTTATATTTTTTAATAATTTCATATATATCTTCAAAAGCATCCCTAATATGTAAAATTACAGGTAAATCATGTTTTTTTGCAATCTCAATTTGTTTAATTAAAGAATTAATTTGAATATCTTTAGATGGATTATCTTCATAATAAAAATCCAAACCAACTTCACCTATTGCTACAATGTCTTTTGTTATTAATTTATCTAAATTTTCATAATCATCATTAATAGAAACAGTATTAGGATGTATCCCAAGAACTGGAAAAACATTTTTATGTTTTCCAAATTCCTGCATAATTTCTGTATTTTCGTTTCAATTAGTTGAAACGAAAAACATTTTATAAATGCCATTTTTAAAATTTTCTTGAATTTCTTGTGAAGGATTTTGATAATATTCTTTAAATGGATGAGCATGTAAGTCAATTAGATTATTTTCCATAATATTGGTACTTAATTTATAAAAGAAAGTAGATTCTTTTTCTCTTTTAATTTCTTTTTTAAAAAAAGGATTAAATTTTTCAATTATTTTTTGTGAAAATAAGTTAGTTTTATCTGCTGTTATAAAACAAGTATCTAGATTATATTCATTTTTTATCAATTCAAGTGCTTTTTCTAAACATAAGGTTCCAATTCCTCTTTGTCTTAATTTTGGATTAACTCAATAACCAATGTTACCAAAATTATTAATAATTTCATTATTTGAATCGTTACTTTTTCTTATATTAAATCAAGCTGCTATTTCATCAAATTCACCATCTTCATCTATTAAAAATAAAATTTTACCTTTTAAAAACTCATCATCTGCTTCTTTTTTAGTTAGTTCTTTTAAGAAGTTTATAATTTTAGGAAAATTTTCTTCAGAAATTTCAATTTTTGAAAAACTTATTGGATTATTTTCAAAATTTGTATTTAAAAAAACGTCTTTATGCTTGGTTTTTAATTCACTAAATCTAAAATTAGCCATTTTTATTCCTTAATTCTTTTTTTTCTTTCTTTTAAGTTTATAATTTAAATAATAATTCAATTTTACAACAAAGGAGAAAAAATGCTAATAAACGAACGAAATGTTCTATTTGGAATGGAAAATTCCTTAAATCTAGCTAAAAAAATTTCACAAAAGGTAAATTTACCATTAACACCAATTAAAAAAGAGGTTTTTGCTGATGGAGAAGTTATGCTTAATTCAGCTGAAACTGTAAGAAATTCAAATGTTTTCATAGTTGCAAGTACCCATACACCAGTAAATGACAATATTATGGAACTTTTAATTTTTATTGATTCATTAAAAAGAGCAAGTGCAAAAGAAATAACTGTAATTTTATCATATTATGGTTATGCAAGACAAGATAGAAAAGCAAAAGGAAGACAACCAATTGCTGCAAAATTAGTTGCAAATTTATTAGAAACTGCTGGTGCTACAAAAATAATCACTGTCGACTTACATAATCCATCAATTCAAGGTTTTTTCAATATACCTTTAGATGATTTAAGAGGGCAATATGTTCTTGCAAAAAGAATTAAACAGAAAAAACACTCTTTTACAGTTGTTTCACCAGATCATGGTGGAGCTGTTAGAGCAAGAATTTTATCTGAATTGCTATCAAATTCAGTTAAAATCGCTATTATCGATAAAAGAAGAGTAGGAACAAATCAAACAGAAGTTCTTGGTATAATTGGAACTGTCGATGAAGAGCATGCAATTATAGTTGATGATATTATTGATACAGGTGGAACCATTTTAAAAGCAGCTCAAACAGTAAAAGAACACGGAGCAAAAAGTGTTACAATAGTAGCTACTCATGGAATTTTTTCCCGTGGATTTGAAATGTTTGAAGAAAGTCCGTTTGTAGATAAAGTTATAATAACTGATTCTATTGAAAAACCAGAATTAAGTAAATTTTCAAAAATAGAAATAGTTTCACTTTGTGATTTTATATCAGAAGTTATTATAGCAACAATTAATAAATCATCTGTTTCAGATATTTATAAAGGTTTCAAAAATGAACTTCTATAAAGAAAAAACCCGTATTTTTGTAAATAATGAAGACAATTTTAAAACACTAGAAAAATATGTAAATTTAATAGAAGAAAAAAATAAGGTTATGAATTTAACAGGATTTAGCGGAGACGTTCTTTGAAAAGAAGGGATTTATGAATCGCTCCTTTTCATGGAAGAAAGTTTTGCTAATAAAATAACTACAGAAAAAAATCATTTTCTGGATGTTGGTGCAGGTGCAGGATTTCCTTCAGTTCCCTTTTTAATAACTAAACCTAATATTAAATTAACTATTTATGAACCTTTAAAAAAGAGAGTAAATTTTTTAAATATAGTAAAAGAAGAATTAGATTTAAATATGGAAATTTTTCCATTAAGAGCAGAAGAATCTAAAGAAAAAGAAGTTTTTGATTTTGTTTGTGCAAGAGCAGTTATGGACTTTAAAAGATTATTTGAAATAACTCATCATTTAGGTAAAAAAGGTGCATTTTTTAGTTTTTTAAAAGGTCCTAAAGCACAAGAAGAAGTTCAAAGTTCTGTGAATTTAACTCAAAAATTCAATGAAGAAATTAATGTAAATGAATTAAAAATTTTTGAAGAAAAACAAAATTTTATTATTAATTTTTACAAATTACACTCTACTCCAATTGGTTTTCCAAGAAAGTGAGATAAAATTTTAAAAGAAAAATAAAAAGAACAAGTTGTTATTTTGTTCTTTTTCATTCTCTTTGTCTTTCTTCTAAAGTTTTGGATACAACTTTAATTTTGTCTATAAATTCTTTGTCATCAAAAGGTTTTGTTTCTTGAGCATTTACTCATAAAATGATTAAATAAAGAACCAAAATTCTGTGTTGTAAAACAAATTCGTAGTCATAAGAATCATAAGCGTTTAAAAAAATAGTTTCCTGTTCATCGCTTAATCTTGATGATTCAATGAAATAAGCTAAATCAAAATGTTTATCACCTTTTGAAGCATATTCTCAATCTATGATTCAAATTTTATTATTTTGATCAATAATAATATTATTTGCTCATAAATCATTATGAAGAGGTGTATCTTTTTTCATATTTCTCAAAATTAAATTGATTTTTTTATAATATTCATTAATTATTGGAATATTAATGTTTTTATTTTTCAATATTTCTCTATATTTTTTAATTCTTGCTGCATGATTTGAATTAGGCATTTCTACTTTGGAAGTATGTATTTTTTTCATTAAATTAGCAATGTTTATTAAATTTTCATTTGTAATTTCTATATTTTTTCCATCAATTCACTCATATTTTAATAAAGAATCTGAATTTTCTAAAAGTTTAGGAACAAAATCAAAAACACTTAAGTTTTCATAATTTATTTTGTGATTAAATTCGTTATATTTTTTTTCTTGAAGAAAAGTGTCATTTTCTTTATATGAAATATTTGTATACCCATTATTTATCTTTATTTTCATTTTTTAATTATATAATTTTTATATGAAATTAAAAGAGTTTCCATTAGAAATTAATAAAAAATTAAAAAAAATTTCTTTTTTTTATGAAGGAAATCATAATAAAACTTATATTGGATATTTTGAAAATAAAAAAGTACAAATAAGAGTTAAAAAAAACAATATTGTTAATTCAAAAAATGAAGAAAATTTCTTTTTACAAACACAAAAAAATAATTTTGTTTATTACAAAGAAGGTAACTATATAAAATTTTGAATTTCAGGAGAAAATTTAGAAAAAATTTTTTTAACAAAGAAAAAACAAAGAAAAATTCTAGAACATTTGTATTATTTTTCGTCTTTAAAAGCAAAAGATATAGAAGTTTTTAATTGGGAAACTTGAAATCATAATGATAAGAAAATTACTAAATTATTAAATGGATACAAAAATGAAAAAATGACACTTTCTCACGGAGATTTAAGGAAGAAAAATATTATAATAGACAAAAAAAACGATATTTATTTTATTGATTTTGAATGAACTAGACTAAATTATTTAATGTTTGATTTAGCTTCTTTATATTTATACGTTAATATAAGTAAAAAATTAATTATTAAATATTTTAAAATCAAAAAAAATAATTTAGACAAATGAATATATTTGGTTAAAAAGTTTAATAATGAGTGAAACGAAAAAATGTATTAAATTTTAAACTCAAATTACTCTTGCAAACAGTGGTAAAATAAAATAAAACTTAAAAGAATTTAAAAAAATATAAAAATGGTAAAATTTAATTAAAAAATAAGGAGAAAAAATGAAAAAACCAGTTATTTTAACAGTTATTGATGGATTAGGTTTAAGAGAAGAAAAACAAGGAAATGCGTTTGCATTAGCAAAAACACCTACATTTGATGAATATTTTAAAAATTATCCTCATTCTATAATTCAAGCATCTGAAGATTTTGTAGGATTGCCAAAAGGACAAATGGGTAATAGTGAAGTAGGACATTTAAATATAGGGGCTGGTTTTGTTGTTTATACAGGATTATCCCTTATAAATAAAGCTTTAGAAGATGGAGAATTTAAGAAAAATCCAAAATTTTTAAGTGCTTTTGAAAATTCAAAAAAAACAAATACAGCCTTACAAATTATGGGTCTTTTATCTCCAGGGGGAGTGCATTCATTAGAAAATCATTTATTTGAATTAGTGGAAGCAGCTCATGAAAATGGAGTTAAAAAAGTTTCTATTCACTTATTTGGAGATGGAAGAGACGTTGCTCCACAATCCATATTAACATCACTTGAAAAATTAAATGCAATACTTTCTAAATATCCAGATTATAAAATAGCTTCTATTTCCGGAAGATTTTATGCAATGGATAGAGATAAAGTTTTTGAAAGAGTTGAGAAAGCTTATGATGCAATTTTAGGGTTTTCTAATGAAAAATTTACTGATGTAACTGATTATGTAAAACAACAATATGAAAAAGGAATTTATGATGAATTTTTAGTTCCAGCAGTAAATTATGAAGTTGAAAAAAATGACTTTTTAAGAAATAAAAACTCTGTAATATTCTTTAACTTTAGACCAGATAGAGCAAGACAATTAAGTCATTTGATTTTAAGAACTAATCTTTATGATTTTATGCCAGAAAAACAAGTTCATGTACATAATTTTGTTTCAATGATGAAATACGAAGGAATTGAAACAAATATTGCATTTGAAGAAACTGAAGTAAAAGAACCAATTGGAAAAGTTATAGAACAAGCAGGTTTAAAACAATTAAGACTTGCAGAAACTCAAAAATATGCTCATGTAACATTCTTTATGGATGGTGGTAATGATGTAGAATACAAAAACAGTGAAAGAATAATGGTTCCTTCTTTAAAAGTTGAATCTTATGCTGATGCTCCACAAATGTCTGCAAAAGAAATTACTGATAAATTATTAGAAAGAGCAAAAGAATTTAACCTTGTGATTATGAATTTTGCTAACCCAGATATGGTTGGACATACAGGGAATTTAAAATCAGCAATAAAAGCAGTCGAAATTTTAGATGAGCATCTTGGAAGAATTAAAAAATGAGTTGAAGAAAACAATGCAATTCAATTTATAACAGCAGATCATGGAAATGCCGAAATTACAGAAGATGAAAATGGTAAACCAGCAACAAAACATACTTCTCAACCTGTAATGTTAATTACAACAGATAAAACTTTAAAATTAAAAGATGGAAAATTAGCAAATATCGCACCAACAGTTTTAGATTATATGGGTATACAAAAATCCAAATATATGACTGAAGAATCACTGATTATAAAAAAATAATTTAAATTAATAGGAAAAATAAAGAAAATTTCCTATTTTTTTATTTTTTTAAAATTTTTTCACAAAAAAAGAAATATTAAATAGAATGAAAAAAAGAATTGTTAGAATTATTATGTTTTTACTTATTTGTTTTTTATTACCTTTTTTCAGTTTTTCAGCAGGTGTGCAAAAATATGAAAATAAAGATAAAATTTCTATATTAAACAAAGAAAAGTTATTCAGTAACATTAATTATATTGAAACTTTTAAAAAAGACTTTGACTTAGATTCACAAAATATAGCATTTTTAATAAAGAATCAAGAAAAAGAAAAATTTAGTCAAAAAAACAAATTTTTAATTCAAGTTATAAGTGAAATTAGCCCTAAAACAAAAGTCAATATTTATTATTTTAATAATGAAGATGATTATAAAACCATTCTTAATAAGATTAATACAGAAAAAAATAAAGGAATTTTTCATTTTTATGATCAGGTTGATAAAAATGATGAAAAAAATGAAGAAGCTTTAAAATTTCTTGAAAAATTTTCAGATATTAATTATATAGGTAATTTTTTTCCTGCAATTTATAAAGAAAATAATATTTTTTTAGATAGTTTTAATTCTATTTTGGTAGGAAATATAGGAACTCGTTTAAAAGGAAATATTGTTGATTTTAATTCTTTAAAAAAAGAAAATCAGTATGAAAATAAAAAAACAAAAAATGGCAAAATTTCTGCAAGCATTGTAGCAACAACTGCTTGAATTTCAAATACTGAAGAAGGTAGTATGGAAGATGCTTATTTAGCAACAGCAATAATAATAGCTACATTTTCAAGAATGATTATTGAAGATACAAGAAAAAATTTAAAAGAAAAAACTCTTTTAGCAATTAATTCTTTGCTTTCTTCTGCTAAAAATAATTTAAATTTTAATGAAAAATATTTTAATAATTTTTGACTTAAAATAGGTAGTGGAGTTTTTGATTTTGAAAAGTCCATTAAAAACTATCAAAGGTCTAAACTTATTAAAATTGAGAACACATCAAAAGAAAATGAAATAGCATATTTACAGGAATTCTCTTTTTTAAAGGAACAAGACTTAAATTTAACTATTTTTTGATATGATCAAGAAGGAGTGCGAGATAAAGAAAAATATCAAAAATATTTAGAACTTAAAATGAGTCAAGTGGCAGCAAGCTGACAACCTAATCCTGTATTTGGTGATATAACTAGTGAATATTTAAGAAAAGAGTACAAAAAAACTTTTTATTCTAAAAATGACTTAGATTTATTTTTAGATTTTTACGATGGTGGTTGAATAGAAATAGGTAGTTCAACAAGCAAAAAAGCTAATGTTGAGAAAATTTCACTGAAAATTCCTTATTCTGGAAAATATAGAATAAGAGTTAAAAAACCAAAAGAAAAAATAAAAGAGAACAGTAAATTTGTTCTCAATTACTAAGAAAGACCATTTTTTGTGTTTTTTTCTTTATAAAATGTGTTTATTTTCTTTCTTTTTTCAAAAAATAATGTAAAATTTTTATATATTAAAAAATAAAAATAAATTTAAAAGTTTTTATTCAAAATAAAAATTTTAAAAGTAATATAGAAAACAAAATTTTAAAAAAGAGGAAATATGATTAGAAAATTTTATTGTTCTAAAGTAGAAAACCATAATACAAAAACAGTTGAATTTCAATTTAAAGCAGCTAAACAACCAGATCATTTAGTTTTTAACAGTTTAGAAGAAACTATTAATTATTTCAAATCATTAAAATTAAATGCAACAATGTGACTAAGAGAAAACGGAATTTTTGTTAGTTCAATAAAAACAAGAATTGGTGAAGAAGAAGATTCAGAAGTTGAAGTTGAAATTGTTCATTTTGAACCTAAGAAAAAAGAAGTAGAAGTTGAATGAAACGTTTCTGATGATTGTGAAGAGTGCAAAAAACTAGATGCAAGTGTAGAGACTTGAAATAAAGTTGAAGAAGTTAAAAAAGAAGAAGTGAAAGTTGTTTCTCATTCTTCTTCAAATGTTGCAGAAGGAAATTGTAATTGCGAAATGTGTGCAATTGCCTCTTCTATCGAAGATTCAAACAAAGTGGTTGAATTAAAAGATGAAACTTTAGATTGTTCAGAATGTAAAGAATGCTCTGAATTTGAAGAAGAAGATGACAATAAATGTAATTGCGAATTGGAAGAAGAAAAAACTCCAATTTTAGAAACAAAAGAAAATATTGTTGTTGAAGAAGAATGTTTAGAATGCAAATTAGAAGCAGAAGTTGGTTCTGACTGTTATGAATGTAAAGAATGTGATTTAGAGGAAAATACATCTAAAGTTGTTTCTGCTGTAGAAATATCATCTGATTTACCAAACTCTAATTCATGTGAAGTATGTGAAAATAATGTAGAAATTGAAAAAGAAGAATGCAAAGGTTGTCAACTACAAGAAAATGAACAAACTTGTTCAGAATGTGACTATAGTGCAAATGATAATAAAGAAATTATTTCATCTACAAACAAAGAAGTTGAATTGTCACATATAGATTGTGATGAATGTTTAAGATTACTTGAAATTGAAAATCAAAATTTAATAAATGGATGTAATATTTGTGATTCATTTGTTAAATCAAACGTATCACCTTCAACTCAAGTTTTAGCTGAAAATGAAGAAAAATCAAAAGATTTTGTAACTTTAGAAGAAAAAAATAAAGTAGAAATTTCTTCAGATTGTGAAGCTTGTGCAAAAGCAAATCAAGTAGAATTAGAAGAAAAATGTTCAGGATGCGAAATCTTATTCAAAAAATCAGATATTCACCATGTAACAAACTTGGAATCAAAAGAAGGATGTCAAGAATGTTATAATATAGAACAAGAAATCGCTAAATGAAATGCTGAATTAAATAAATATTCAACTATTGAAAAAGAAGAACAAACAATTATTTCTTCTCCAAAAACTTCATCTGTTGTATCTAATAAAGAAAATCCACAACTAATAATAAATGAAAATTCTGAATCTTTAGTTGTTTCAGGTAAGGTTTTAGTTTACCACACTAATGAAAAAATAAATGTAGATGAAGAATATGTTTTAGTTAAAAAATCTACAAAAGAAGCAATTGATGTTGAAGTTGTTGAAATTTCTAGTTTAGATATTAATACAGGTACTCAAAACGTACAACAAACTAAAGAAAGTATCTGAACTAGAACAAACTATGTTCTATGATTTATTTTCTGAATATTACTATTACTTTTATTAGTATCATTATTAATTTTCTTCTTGGCAGTTTAATAATAAAAATTAAAACGTATCAAATTTATTAAGATACGTTTTTTTAAAAAGAATAATAATGTTAGCATTAGTTATACTTACTTTTATACTTGTCTTTATAATATTTCTATCAATAGGAATAAAAGAAATATTAATTTTAATTAAAGATATAAAAAGTAAAAAATCAAAATTCAGAGAATTAGCTGATTCTAATAAAAATAGAGTAATAATAGAATTAAAAAACGCAGTTGATGAACTTTCAAGAACTAAAACAGGAGCAATAATAACTATAGAAAATCACGATAATATTGAAAATTTAAGAACAGATGGAATAAAAATTGATTCCAATATTTCTTCTTCACTTTTACTTTCTATATTTAATAAAAACTCTCCACTTCATGATGGAGCAGTGATAATTCGTGGAAATAAAATGATTTATGCTTCCACCTATTACAAAATAACATCTAAATCAATTAATAATAAATTTGGTTCTAGACATAGAGCGGCAATGGGAATTAGTGAACAATCAGATTCAACAACTATTGTTGTTTCAGAAGAAACAGGAGGAATTACCATTGCAAAAAATGGTAAATTTGAATACGTTTTAATAGATGATTTTAGAAAAATTTTAGAAACAAAACTTAAAAATTAAGAAACAAAGGAGGGCAGAATATGACACCTATTGAAAATGCTATTGAAAAAAAAGATATTTCTTGGATTAGGGAATATTCGAAAAATACTCCTATTGTAACAATCGCCGATGAGGTAGAAAAATTAAATGATATTCATAGAATAATTTTCTTTAGAATGTTAAATACAGAAGTAGCAGGAGATGTTTTTTCTTATTTGCCAATTGAAATACAAGAAAATTTGATTCATAATTTTTCTCAAGATATGCTTAATCAAATTGTTGATGAACTTTATACAGATGAAATTGCAGATTTAATTGAAGAAATTCCACAAAATTTAGCACAAAAAATATTAAAAAACATCGATCCAGAAACAAGAAAAGCATTAAACAGAATCTTAAGATATAATGAAGATCAAATTGGTTCGGTGATGTCTGTAGACATTATAACTTTAAAAGAAAATTGAACCGCAGGACAAGCTTTAGAATATATTAGAAATAAAAAAGATGAAGTAGAGTTAACTCATTATTACTACATTGTTAATAAAAATAAAAAATTAGTTGGTGCTTTAACTTTAGAAGATATCGTTTTTTCAAAAGTATCTTACCAACTTAAAGATATTATGTTTGCAGTTCCTAATGTTTATACAACAGACTCAAAAGAAGAAGTTGCTAATATCTTTGCTGAACACGATATGTCAGTAATTCCGGTAATGAATTCATCTAATAAGCTTGTTGGAATGGTGACTTCAGATGATATTATTGATATTTTTCAAGAAGAAGCTACAGAAGATATTTATAAAATGGCAGGAATTAGTTCGAAGGTAGTTGAAGAAGAATACTTAAAAACTAAAGTATTAACCATTGTAAAATCAAGAATATTTTGATTAATAATTTTGATGTTAGGTTCTACTTTATCACAAGTTGTTATTCAACTTTTTACCGATTCACTTGAAAATAGTTCAAGTTTAAAAGCTTTAGGACTAGGGATATTTATTTCAACAATTGTTTCGATAATTCCTGTAATTTCGGGTTCAGCTGGAAATGCTGGTTCGCAATCAGCAACTACCATAACAAGAGCCCTTTCTTTAGGGGAAATAGAAAAAAGAGGATATTTAAAAAAGGTATTTTTCAAAGAAGTTAATGTTGGAGCAATTATTGGATTAATATTAATGCTAGTCAATTTTTCAAGATTAGTAATTTATTTTATGATAACAAAAGATATTTTTAATACAGAATTTATTACATCCAGTGAAGGAATTGTTACTAAATTACCTAAATATGCCTATATTTTAATAATTTCAGCAGCAGCTTCTGTATCAATGTTTTTGGTAATTATCTTTTCAAAAATTTTAGGTTCTGTAATACCTTTATTAGCAGCAAGAATGGGTAAAGATCCAGCTGTTATGTCTGCACCTATTTTAGCAACTTTAACAGATGCAACTTCAACTTTTATCTTTTTTGGTATAACTATTTTAATATTCTTATTAATTTAGTCTTAATTTAATATAATTTATATAAGGAGAAAATAATATGGATCAAGTAACAATATGAGTTATTGCTGGGGTTTTACTAGCTTTAATTATCGGAGTTCTTTTATTTCAAATAATTTCAGAAAGAATCAAAAGAAAAAAAATCAAAAAAGAAAAAGCAGAATTAAATAAAATAGAGCAAGAAGTAATTGAAGCATCTGTATATAAAGTGAATGCAATAATGGAAATTAACGATGACTTTTTAAAAAAATTTGTAGTTTCTGTTGGTGATAAAAAAATGAAGGACATTCGTAGTTTTGCAGAAAAACAATTAAAAGAAATCACTCATGAAAAAAAATATAAAAAAATTTTTATTCATAATAAATTGGAAAGAGATACTACAATTCATCAAAATATTTTAAATTTAATTGAAAATAAATCAAATTTATGATCTAAAAAAAATCAAGAAGAAATAAAATATTTTAAAGATATGGAAAAAATCTTTTTAGAAAAAAATTCAGAAGAATATTTATCTAAAAAAGAACAATTTAAGCAAGAGGTTTTATCAAATGTCTAAAAAGAAAAATATTCCCAATTATTTAACTATTTTTAGAATGATTTTATGAATTCCTTTTGTTATTCTTTTAGTCATTTATTACAATAATGCACATTATAAATATGCCTTTAAAGATAGTTTTATTAATTTTCATCTTTTAGCAGTTTCTGTTATCATCTTCTTGCTTGCAATGTTTACAGACTTTTTAGACGGATATTTAGCAAGAAAATGAAATGTAGTTAGCAATTTTGGAAAACTATTTGATCCAATTGCAGATAAAGTTATCACAACAACTGCATTAATATTTTTAGGACTATTTAATTTTACAGAAATTTGAGTAGTAATTGTTTTCATTGTTAGAGATATTGTTGTGGATGGATGTAGAAATTTAGCAGCAAAAAATAATTTAAATATTAGTGCTTCTATTTGAGGAAAATGAAAAACCTTTATTCAAAGCTTTGCTATTCCTTTCCTTTTCTGAATAACACCATTTTTTATTAATAATACAAACTGAGTTTGAATCTACTGAGTTGTAAATATCCCGCTTTTTATAGCACTTATTTTCTCTTTATTTTCTGGATTTTTATATGTGAAAGAAATGACAAAAATTCTAAAAAAATAATATAAATTAAACTTCTTTTTCCCAAGAAGTTTTTTATTTATTTTATATTTCTTTTTAGATAAATTTAAAAACTTTTAGATAACTTTATTGTATAATAGTAATAATAAATTAGTTAAATTAAGGAGAAAAAATGACCCCACATATTAATGCAAAACCAGGGAAAATTGCTAAAACAGTTTTAATGCCTGGAGATCCATTAAGAGCAAAATTTATTGCTGAAAAATTTTTAACAAATGTTGAACTTGTAAATACAGTTAGAAATATGTTTATGTACACTGGATTATACAAAGGAAAACCAATTACAATCGCTGCATCAGGAATGGGAGTCCCATCAATTGGAATTTACTCATATGAATTATTTAAATTTTATGATGTAGATAGAATTGTAAGAATAGGTTCTGCAGGAGCTTATACAGCAGATTTAAAATTATACGATGTTTTATTAGCTGATAGTGCTTATTCAGATTCACACGCATTTTCACAACTTGTGCTTGGAGAAAATACACATTTATTAGAACCATCTAAAAAATTAAATGCACAATTATTAGAAAATGCTTTAAAATTAGGAATTAATTTACATGTAGGAAGAGTTCACTCATCTGATGTTTTCTACTCTTCTAGACCATTAAATAAGACAATTGAATTAACAAAAGCAGTTGCTGTTGAAATGGAATCATTTGCTTTATTTGCAAATGCTAAAAAATTAAATAAAGAAGCTGCTTGTTTATTAACCATTTCAGATAATTTAATTACAAAAGAAGAAACTTCATCAGAAGAACGTGAAACTAAATTTTTACAAATGATGGAAATTGCTTTAGAACTTGCATAAAACAAAAATAGACTAACTTTTAGGTTGGTCTATTTTAAAAAAAGAAAAGTGAGAAAAAAATGAGAATAGTTGATTTAATAATAAAAAAAAGAGAAGGTTTTGAACTTACAGATAAAGAAATTGAATTTATTATTCATAATTATGTAAGTGGAGAAATTAAAGATTATCAAATGTCTTCCTTTCTAACAACAATTTTATTTAAAGGAATGACACCTAAAGAAATTGGTAAATTTACTTTAGAAATGATGAAATCAGGAAAAATAATTGATTTATCTTCAATTCACGGAATAAAAGTTGATAAGCATTCAACTGGTGGTGTTGGTGATAAAACAACTTTAGTAGTAGGTCCAATTATAGCAGCTTTAGGTGTTCCGGTTGCTAAAATGTCAGGTCGTGGACTTGGACATACAGGCGGAACTATTGATAAGTTAGAATCAATTCCAGGTTTTGGAGTTGAGTTAACTGAAGAACAATTTATCAATCAAGTAAATAAAATCAAAATTGCAGTTATAGGACAGAGCAATGACTTAGTTCCTGCTGATAAAAAACTTTATGCTTTAAGAGATGTTACGGGAAATGTATCATCAATTCCACTTATTGCATCTTCAATTATGTCTAAAAAACTAGCAACTGGTTCAGATGCAATTCTTTTAGATGTAAAATGTGGAAATGGTGCTTTTATGAGTAATTTAGAAGAAGCAAAAAAATTATCCGAACAAATGATTACTATAGGAAAACAACTTAATAGAGATGTTAGAGTAGAAATAACCAATATGTCTAGACCAATGGGAAAAGCTATTGGAAATAAAAATGAAGTTTTAGAAGCTATTGAAACTTTAAAAGGTAATGGACCAAAAGATTTTGTTGAGCTATGTTATTCTGCTTGTTCTACAATTCTAAAACAAGCAAAAGTTACAAATGATGAACAAGAAGCTTTAAAAATGATTGAAGAAGTAGTTCACAACGGTAAAGCACTTGATAAATTTTATGAATTTGTAAAATTCCAAGGCGGAGATGTTGATAAATTGAAAGCTGCTGATTTTTGAAATCCAAAATACAAATTAGAAGTATTTGCCCAAAAAGATGGATATATGGAAATCACTTCCGCATTAGATTTTGGTATCGTTGCTTCAAAACTTGGTGCAGGAAGGGAAACAAAAGAAGATTCAATCGATTTTGAAGCAGGAATACAAATTAACAAAAAAACAAATGACAAAGTTAATAAAAACGATCTTTTATTCACACTATATTCTTCAAATCCAATAAATGAAGAATTAGTTCAAGAATTAAAAGATTCATATAAAATAAATTCTCAAACAGTAGAAAATAAAATAATTTTAGAAAAAATGGAGTAAAAATGAATTGAGCAAAATTAATTGATCACACTTATTTAAAACCAGAAGGAACAACAAAAGAAATTAATAAACTTGTTGCTGAAGCAAAAGAATACGGTTTTAAAACAGTTTGTGTAAACTCATCATGAGTAAAATATGTAAAAGAAAAATTAGAAAATTCTGAAGTAGGAATCACAGCAGTGGTTGGTTTCCCTTTAGGTGCAATGATTACACAAGCAAAAGCACAAGAAGCAAAACTCGCTGTTAACCACGGAGCTGATGAAATTGATATGGTTATTAATATCGGGAAATTAAAAGACGAACAATATGAATTTATTTTAAACGATATTAAAGCAGTTAAAAAAGAAATCGGTTCTAAAATTTTAAAAGTTATTGTAGAAACCGCTTTATTAACTAAGGACGAAATCAAAAAAGCAACAGAAATAGTTTTAGCTTCCGGAGCAGAATTTGTTAAAACTTCAACAGGTTTTTCATATAGAGGTGCTTCAGAAGAAGATATTAAAATTATGAAAGAAGTTGTAGGAGACAAAATTGAAATCAAAGCAGCCGGTGGAGTAAAAAGTCTAGAAGACTTGAAAAAAATGTATGATCTTGGTGCTACAAGATTTGGAACATCATCAGGTGTTCAAATTATGCAAGGAATAGCTTTAGATAAAAATAATAACTATTAAAAAACCAAATATACAGAAAAATAAAGGAGAAATATAAATGGTAAAAGTTTTAAATCACCCCCTAATTACTACAAAATTAACAATAATGAGAGACGAAAACACAACACACCATTTATTTAGGGAATTACTAAAAGAAATTTCAACATTAATGGTGTATGAAATTTTAAGAGATTATAAAACTGTCGATTGTAAAGTTAAAACAGCAGTGGGAGTGGAAACTATTGGACAAAAAATGGAACAAGAAATTGTCATAGTACCAATTTTAAGAGCTGGTCTTGGGATGGTAGAAGGAATTTTATCACTTGTTCCAACATCAAGAGTTGGACATATTGGAGTTTATAGAGATGAAAAAACTTTTGAAGTTCATGAATACTTTTATAAAATACCTAATGTTTCTAAAGATTCTTTAATTTTAGTGGTAGATCCAATGCTTGCCACTGGAACATCAGCAGTAGATTCTATTAGTAGATTAAAAGCTGATGGATTTAAAAATATAAATTTAGTTTGTCTTGTTGGTGTGCAAGAAGGAATTAATCATGTTTCTTCTAAACATCCAGATGTTAAAATCTTTTTAGCAGCAAAAGACGAAAAATTAAATGATAAAAAATATATATTACCTGGTCTTGGAGATGCAGGAGATAGGATTTTCGGTACAAAATAATGAATAAATTTGCAACAGTTGATATTGGCGGAACTAATGTTCGTTTCGCTTTAATAAAAGAACACAAAATTACAAAAAAAATTAAATTTCAAACAAACACAACTAACTGACAAGAAACACTTGATAAAATAGTTAAACTTATCAATACATATGAAATTAATAAATTAGCAGTTTGCATTCCAGGACCTGCTAACTACAAAGATGGTATCATCTTTAACACTCCTAATTTAAAAGGTTGAAAAAATTTAAATGTTAAAGAATACCTTTTAAATAACACTAAATTAGAAAAAATTGTTTTTGAAAATGACGCTAATGCTATGGCTTTAGCTAACCATCATTTTTATAATCAAAATAAAGAAAATATAACTCAATTTTTTACCATTTCTACAGGATTTGGTGCAGGATTAGTTATTAACAACCAAATTTACACTGGAGTAAATCATTTAGGACAAGAAATTGCTAGAATTCCTCTTGGAGAACCACTTTTTAGCACATTTCATTTATCTAAATATGCTGCAGAACTATTTGTTTCTGGAACAGGTTTTGCACTAAGAGCTAGTCAATTAAAAGATAAAAAAGTAGATGCAAAAGAAGTTTTAGAAAATTACAACAAAGATGAAACTTTTGAAAGAGTTTATAATGAATCTGTTATAACTTTAGCTAAAACTATTGCTACATTTATAGGGATTTTAGCTCCGAATTTAATTGTTTTTGGAGGTTCAGTAACTCACAAAAACAGTTTCTTTGTAAAAGAAGCTATTAAAATGGCAAAAACACTTTGTGATAAACAACAATTTAAACAAGTTAAGTTTAAATTTGATAAATTAAAGGACAATTCAGCACTTATTGGATTAAGTTATTTATTAAATGCATAAAAACTTTTCTTACTCCAAAGAAAGAGTTGTGTTTTCAATTGTATTTACAGCTATTTTTCTTTGTTTATCTTTAATAGCTCTTTTTGTAAGTAAATATATAGCGTGACCACTTGGGGATTTTGGTTTAAAAATTGACTTATCAATTATCTTTATATTTCCAATTGCATTCTTTTTGCATTATAGATACACTTTAATTGCTTTATTAATAAGATTTCTTTTAGGACCAGTAATTCAATTAAATATAGATGCAACGGGTTATTTGGGACATTTTATTTTATTGGTAGCAAACTTAATCTTTATATTTAGTTTTTTCTTGTTTAAAAAACTTTTTGAAAAAATAATTAAAAATAAAAACTGGTTTATTATTTTATCTTTAGTTTTATCTATTATAGTTACAACTATTGTAATTACCACATTAAATATTTTTGTTTTTAATTGACCATATTTTTATTTATATGGTATAAAAATGAGTTATGAAGAATATTTAACTAAATATTTTACAGTTTCTTTAATTACCTTTATTCCATTTAATTTAGCTAATTACCTTCTTTCTTCAATATTAACCTTTGGAATTATTGTATTTTTAGAAACTTATTATAAAAATCACAGAAGACAAAAACATCATATTTAAAAAACAAAATATGATGTTTTTTATTAAAGCGGATCCAAAATTTAATTAACTAAAAGGGCATAAAATGAATTTTTCTATAAAAATTCATAAAAAATGCAACTTTTTGATTTTATTTGATAAAAAATATTCATATTTTTCTATAATTTTATATGTAATCAAAAATTAAAATTTTTAAGGAGAAAAATGAAATTAAAGAATATTTTAATTAAATCAAGTCTAGTGTTAACACCAGCAATCGCTTTTGCAACCGTTGTTTCTTGTGGTGAAAAAACAACAAATCAAAATTCAACTAACCAAAATTCTGAAGATAAAAACATTTTAGATAATCAAAGATGATTAACTAATGTTTGAAATTCAGTTTCAGCAGAAAAAGATGCTATGGCATACACTTTATACCAATCAGCAATGAAACAATTCGATACTTTAGTAGAAGGACAAAAAAGTGTTTTTGAACTTGATAAAGTACAAACAAACGGAGACCACGTAACTGTTACAAATACAACAGAAGGAAAATCTATTCCAGTTGTATTTATGGATTTAGATGAAACAGTTTTAAATAACTATGCTTACCAAAATTACTTAGTATTACATAAACAAACATTTAATGCAGATTCATGAAATGAATTTGTTCAAGATAAAAAAGCTAAAAAAATAGCAGGAGCTATTGAATTCATTAAACATGTATGATCAAAAGGTGGAGTTGTTATGTTCAACTCAAATAGAGAACAAGAAAATCAACTAGAACCCACAAAAGCAAATTTAGTAACTGAAGGATTAGAAGCAAAATATATGCCAAAATGAATTTGATGAATGCAAGGGGTTGATTTAAGTCAAGACAAACCATGAAATCATATTAAAAAAGATTCTGATGGAAAAAGAGTAAAATCTGCAAAAGAAGAAAGAATGAATTTAGTAAGTTCTAAAAAATTAGATTTAAGCACAGAACAAACAGGAGCAAATGCTGTTTCCTTTAAAGTTGTTATGAGAGTTGGAGATAACTTTGATGATTTCAATGATTTAGCATCAGCTAAAAAATCTAATACAGATAGAAAAACAGTATTAGAAACAACAAAAAAATTATTTGGTAACTTTGATGTTAATACAAAAGGAATTAAATACACAAAAGGCACCGATGGTCAAGTAACTCACGAAAATGAAACTTGAGCAGAAGGATATGTCCTAATTGGTGGTAATGCTTCATATGGCGGATTTGAAGAAGGACTTGCAGAAGGATATTACGGACTTTCTGATGATAAAAAAGTTGCAGCATTAAAAGCAGCACTTAATTCATTAAAATGAAAAGATTAAAATAGATTTTAAAAAAATTAGCACTTTTTATTATAGAGTGCTAATTTTTATTATATAATTTTATTTATTGTATAATTAAATAATTAAATTAAGCAAAGGGGAGATATGCAAAATAAAACAAAAAACAAAATGTTATTATTAAATTTCGATGAAGTCTTTCTTTTTACTAAAAAAGTAATTAGACTTGATGAACAAGAATTTAAATTTTTATGAAAAGAAAGGGAAAAATACGGGAAAAATAATGATTTAAGTGAAGGTTTTCCTGTAGTTATTTCTCATTTTGATTTATGAATCGACTCTACAATGAATATGGAAGTAATTCCTGATGAAGAAAAAGTTGGTATAGTTTGGAGAATAATTGATATCAAAAGAGAAATGAAAACTTTTGTTGAATTAAATATGTTACCAACAGCTCAAAAAGTTAAAATTAATTCTTTTTCTCCAGTAGATAAAAGTTTTAGTAGAATTATTGGTCAAGATGTTGATGCAGAATTTATAAAATTTAATTCTTCTAGTCTTGGTGCTGTAAAAGCAGGTATTAGAAAAATGGAAGAAGAATTTTCAAATCATTCCTTTTTAAAACCAATTAAAGAATTTTTTGAACCACTTTTTTCATTAAAAAATTTAATGGATGAAAATGAAATCATTTTTCCACTTTTAGCAATTGCTGAAGAAGTAGATTTACCAAAAGAATATAAAAAACGTTTAATTTTTGCAACAGATAATTTACAAAGATTAGCAGCAATGGCAGATTTTATTAATAGTTTGATTCAAGAAAGAGCAATTGTTAATGAAATAGAAAATAAAATGAAAAAAACTCTTGATAAACAACAAAAAGAATTTATTTTAAGAGAAAAAATGAGAGCAATTCGTCAAACATTAGGCGATGAAGATTCTCAAGAAGAAAAAAATGAAAAAGAATTGTTTAAAAAAGATGATGAAAATAAATTTCCTATAGGAGTAAGAGAAATAATTAAAAATGAAACAAGAAAATTAAAAGGAATGATGTCTAGCTCTCCTGAAGCGAATGTAACTAAAAATTATTTAGATTTAATTTATAATTTACCTTGAAGAAAAGTAAAAATTGATCATTTAGACATAGAACAGGCATCCAAAGAATTAGCAAAAAAACACTTTGGTTTAAAAGATGTTAAAGAAAGAATTTTAGAATTTCTTGCTGTTTTAACTAACATAAAAAACAAAAATGATGAGAAAAAATTAAACATTATTAAACCATTGCCTACAGAAAATGCTGCTTTAGATTTAAGTTTATTTGATAAACATTCAAATAAATTAAATAATAATATGCCTATTTTAACTTTAGTTGGTCCTCCAGGAACAGGAAAGACTTCCATTGCTCAATCTATTTCTGATGCTATTGGAAGAAAAATGATAAAAATCTCTCTTGGTGGAGTTAGAGATGAATCAGAAATTAGAGGACATAGAAGAACTTATGTTGGAGCTATGCCAGGAAAAATAATTAATGCAATTAAAAAAGCAGGTGTTTCTAACCCGGTTATCTTGTTAGATGAAATTGATAAAATGTCTTCAGATTTTAGAGGAGATCCTGCATCAGCAATGTTAGAGGTTTTAGATCCAGAACAAAACAAATTTTTCCAAGATCATTATTTAGAAACAGAATACGATTTATCTAAAGTTATTTTTATTGCAACTGCAAATTACTTTGATGGTATTCCTGAAGCTCTTGCAGATAGAATGGAAATTATTGAATTATCTTCCTATACTTTATTAGAAAAAAAAGAAATTGTTAAAAATCATTTATTAGATAAAGTTTTAAGTGAAACTCAATTAGACAAAAAATACTTTAATATCGATCAAGAAACAATTGAATATATTATTAAATCTTATACAAGAGAAGCAGGAGTAAGAGATTTAAAAAGAAATTTAGATAAAATTGCTAGAAAAATTATCGTTAAACTATTAAAAAATGAAATTAGCAAAGATAAAGATTTTATAGTTGATAAAAAAGTAGTAACAGATATGCTTGGAATTGAAAAATTCTCAGATGATATAAACGAAACTAAACCACAAATAGGGATAGTTAATGGACTAGCTTATACTGCTTATGGTGGTTCCACATTGTCAATAGAAGTTAACACCGTTCCTTCTACAAAAGCTGAAATAAAATTAACTGGTCAGTTAAAAGATGTTATGAGAGAATCAGCAGAAATAGCTATTAGTTATGTTCGTGCAAACGCTAAAGAATTTGGTATTGATTTTGATTTTGAAAATAATCAAATTCATATCCACGTTCCTGAAGGTGCAGTCCCAAAAGATGGGCCTTCTGCTGGTGTAACTTTTACTACTGCAATTATTTCTGCTTTAGCTAAAAAACCTGTTTCTCCAACAATAGGAATGACAGGAGAGATAACTTTAAGAGGAAAAGTACTAGCAATTGGTGGTTTAAAAGAGAAAACTCTTGCAGCATATAAATTTGGTATTAAAACTATTTTCATTCCTAAAGATAATGAAAAAAATATTGTTGATTTAGCTGAAGAAATTAAAGAAAACATTACTTTCCATCCAGTTTCTAATTATCAAGAAATTTACAATTATATTTTTAAATCTCAAACAAAAAATAAATAATTTAAAAACAAAAATTCAACCAAAACCATAATGGTTGATTTTTTTATTTAATAAGTACCTTTTTTCAAAAAGTTAAAATAATATTAAAAAAACAATTTTTTATTTTGTTTTTTACTAAAAAAATATAAAATTATACATATGAAAAAGCTTGATAAAATTACACCTTGAAAAGAAAACTTTGCACAGTGATATGTAGATGTTATAAAAAATGGAGAATTAATTGAATATGGTCCTGTAAAAGGAACTATAATTTTTAAACCTAATTCTTATGCTATTTGAGAAAATATTCAAACAGAAATGAATAAATTATTTAAAGAAAAAGGAATTCAAAATGTTTATTTACCAATGTTAATTCCTGATTTCTTTATTAATACAGAAAAAGAACATGTTGCGGGTTTTGCTCCTGAGTTAGTTACCGTAACACATATTGGTGATAAAAAATTACACAATAATCTGTATATTAGACCTACCAGTGAAGTTTTATTTGCTGATTTGTTTAAAAAAAATATTGAATCTTATAAGGATTTGCCTTTAATTTATAACCAATGAACTTCAGTTATGAGATGAGAAAAAACAACAAATCCTTTTTTAAGAACTAGTGAATTTTTATGACAAGAAGGACATACAGTTCACTCTGATGCGATGGAAGCCAGAAAATTCACAAGAGATATGATTAAACTTTATGAAAGATTTTTAAAAAAATATTTAGCTATTCCTACAGTTGTTGGTAAAAAAACACCAAGAGAAAAATTTGCAGGAGCTTGTTCTACTTATACAATTGAAGCTATGATGAAGGATGGAAAAGCACTTCAATCAGGAACTTCCCATTATTTAGCTCAAAATTTCTCACGTGCTTTCAAAATTATTTTTACTAATAAAGATAATAAAGATGAATTTGCTTATCAAACATCTTGGGGTTTATCTACGAGATTATTAGGTGCTCTAATTATGACTCATGGAGATGATTCTGGAATTGTAATCCCACCAAGAATAGCTCCAATTCAAGTTGATATTCTTGAACTTTTTGCAAATAAAAATCCACAAGTATCAAAAACAATAAATCAATTAGAAAAATGACTAGCTAAAAAACTAAAAGTTAGAGTAGATAGAAGTGACAATCAACCGGGGTATAAAGCAGCTAATTCAGAAATTCAAGGAGTTCCTATCAGAGTGGAAGTAGGACCTAAAGATGTTGAAGAAGGTGTAGTTACAGTAGTTAGAAGAGATACATTACAAAAAGAAAAAGTAAAAATTTCTATTTTAAGAGATTACCTTGAAGACAAATTAATTGAAATTCAAGATAGTATGTATCAAAGAGCTAAAAAAAGACTTGAAGACAATACAGTAGTTGTAAATAACTATGAAGATTTCAAAAAAGAAATTGCTAAAAATAAATTTGTCATTACTGCATTTAATGGCGATGAAAAAGAAGAAGAAATGATTCAAAAAGAAACTGGTGCTACTTCTAGATGTATTCCATTTAAATATTTAAAACCAGTTGATGAAGGATTATGTATGTTTTCACAAAAACCTTCAAAAAGATATGTTCTTTTTGCAAAAGCTTACTAAAAACACAAGTTATCTAAACTTGTGTTTTTCTTTGTTTATGTTCAAATAATTATTTATCACTATTTTGGTTATTTGATTCGTTTTTGTTTTGTTTTTCTGTATTTTTGGTATTTTTATGTTTTTCTTTTTTTTCAATTTTAGTTTGCACTTTTGATAAAAATGCTCCTGCAATAACCCCGGAAGGGATTGCAAAGATAGCTATACCTATAATTGACATAATTACTACTAAACTTCTAGCAATATCAGAATGAGGGGTTATATCTCCATATCCAATAGTGGTTAAAGTAATGGTAGTAAAATAAATAGCTTTAGGAAACGTATTTACATAACTGCCTAAATCTTCTTCTGGTATTTTATTGTTTTTAATATAATCTAACTCTGCATCTAAAATAATTAAAGAGAAGAGTAAAATAACAATTATTATAAAAACAAAAATATTGGTTAAAATTGTTTTTTGTGTTTTAAAAACAGAAAATAATGAAGAAAATGATGAAAATAAATTTAATAATAAAATTATTCTAATCATTCTTAAAAATTTAAAACTTTTTAATAATGTTATTCAAGAAATATTTAGTTCTGTTGGTGTTAATAAATCAATAGAATATAATGAAGGTAATATTGATAATATTAAATTAAAAGATAAGACAGAAAACACAAAGAAAATTCTTGGATATTTATGTTTTTTTACATTTCTAACAGGAGCGCTTCACACTCATAAAAGATAGTCAAATATCATTAAAAAGAATGTGAACACTTCCATAAACCCTACTAAATGTTTAATTCCTGAAGAATCGTTATTATTTAAGTAAAGTGCTAAAATTGTGGTACTGAAAATAGAAAGAATAGAAAAGAAGAAAATTACTGAAAAATATATTATTTTAGTTATTTTAACTTTTTGTTGATGTTCGTCTTTAATACCTTTCATATTTTCTCTAGTAGCAACTATATTATCTAAAATAGTTAGAAAATAGTCACTTTTTAAAAAAAATAATTTGTTTTTCATAATTGTATTATACTAAAATGTAATAAAATTATATAAATATGAAAGATAAAATAATTTTTATAAAAAAAGAAGAAAATTTAGAAGATATAGTAAATTATATTTTCCAATTTAATTGAAAATATTTATATTTAAATGGAGATTTAGGAGCAGGAAAAACAACATTGACAAAATTAATTGCTAAAAAGTTAGGTATTAAAGAAAACGTGGTTTCTCCTACTTTTAACAAAATGAAAGTATATTCTAATTTAATACATATCGATGCTTATAATCTGTTAGGTGATTTAGAAGAATTTGAAGATTATTTTGAAGATAAAAAAGTTATAATTGAATGATCTAAAAATTTAAATTTAGATTATGAAAATTTTATTGCTATTGATATAAAATTTTCAAACAATGAAAGAATTTATGAAATTACTATAAATACGGGGGATTAAAATGAAAATTTTTATAGATACAACATTAAATGATTTAGTTGTTGCTCTTTTTAATTCTCAATACAAACTTATTGATTATGTATTAGAAACTGAATTAAAAGAAAAATCAGAAAAATTGCCATTAGTTTTTAAAAACCTTTTAAAAAGAAATTATATTAGCTTACAAAATATTAATAGTTTTTACATTAATTTAGGTCCAGGAACGTTCACAGGAAGTAGGATAGCTTTAGTTTTTTGTCGTACCATTTCACAATTAAGCAACATTAATATTTACACAACTTCTAGTTTTAATTTAGTGTCTTTACATACAAAAAATAAAGAAATTGCATATATTGATGCTCGTGGTAAATCTTCTTATAAAGCACTTGTTCAAAAAGGGAAAATCCTTTCAGATATTGAAGTGGTTGAAAGAAATCAAAACTGAGCAATTGATTATTTAGATGTAATAAATAATTTTTTTGATTATCAAAAATTATTTAAACTAGAAGAAAATTTACTTGAAATTCAACCAATTTATGTAAAAAAACCACATATTGGTTAAGCTGGCAAAAATTTTTCTTTTTGTGTTAAAATTAAATTAGACAAAAAGAGGGAAAAATGAAAAGAAATATTTTTATTAAGAAAATTAAAAATATTATTACTATAAATATTAGTAATTATTTTTTCATTTTTCAAGTAAATTAATTTTTTAATAATGTTATATTTAAAAATAAATGATTACTTGAAAAAGTAATTTTTTGTCAAAAAAGAAAGGAAACTATTGTATGAAAAAATATTTTAGTAATAAATGAATAATCGTATTTTTTACAATTTTTTATTTATTTACTATATTAAGTTCATCTCTATTAGTTTTATATTTGGTAAACTTAATAAATTCAATAGAACAAAAAAATTGAGAAGAATATAATAAATTTATTATTGCAAATGCAATTTTATCATCTTTATTTGTAATTTCAACGTTTTGTTATTTATTTTTTAAAAATAAATTAAATATGAAAATAAATCAAACATTAACAAAAGATGCTATTACAAAAATTTCTTCCATTTCTAATTATGAAATAGAGAAAAATAAAGAAGGAAAATATTTAATTTGAATTAAAGAAAGAATTCCTGAAATTACTAGTTTAGTTTTTGAACATTCCTTAGAAGGTTTTTTAAAAACTTTAACTAATATTGTAGTTTTAATAATTATGTTTTTTATAAGTTGAAAACTTGCTTTAATAGGAATTGCAGTTTTAATTTTAGCGTTTATAATTCCTTTATTTTTAAGTATTTTAGCAGGTAAAATTAATGAAAAATATGTTGTAAATCAAGAAAATCTTATTTCTTCTTTACAGACAGTTTTCAATGGTTTTAAAATTTTATATTATTTAAATAAAGAAGAAAAAATTATTAAATTGGTTAATTCGATTTTGAATAATTGAATAAAAGAAATAAATACTAAAAAATCTAAAGTAATTTTACTTGAACTAATTAATAGTTTTTTTCAAATTATTTCATCAATATTATTGCTTTTTATAACAGGCTATTTTATTTTTTATTTAAATGAACCTGTGGGAACCATTTTTGTTATACCTTCTTTCTTTATGGGATTTGCTCATAATTTTAGAGAAATAATTATGCTGCTTCAATATTTTGGAACTTATAAAAAATATATTAAAGAATTTACAGGTGCAAAAGAAATTACTAAAGAAAATATTGTAAAACAAAATATAGATAAAATCGAAGTAGAATCTCTTGATTTTAACTATGAAGAAAAAGAAATTTTCAAAAATTTTAATTTTACTTTTAAAAAAGGTAAAAAATATGCTCTTATAGGAAAATCCGGATCAGGAAAATCTACCTTGTTAAATATTTTATTAAAACAAATTGATGATTATAAAGGAAATATCCGTATAAATGGAAAAGATTTAAGAGAAATTAATATAAATAATTTAAAAGAAAATTTAATGTTTTTATCTAATAGAGAAGAATTATTTTTTGATTCTGTTTATAATAATATTTCTCTTTGAGAAGAGAATCAAGAGCAAAAAGTTCAACAAGCATTATTAAAAGTAAATTTAGAAAATTTAGATTTAAATAGAGAACTTAAAGAAGATGACGAATTATCTGTTGGAGAAAAACAAAGAATTAACATTGCAAGATATTTCTTTAAAAACCCAGATTTATTAATTTTGGATGAAGCAATGTCTAATATTGATGATAAAAATGCAAAAATAATTTTAGAAAATATTTTTAAAAACAATCCTAATTTACTATTTATAAATTGCACACATCATCTTAAAAATCCAGACTTTTATGATCACGTTATTGAACTAAAAGGAGATCAAAATGAATAAAACATTAAAAAATATGAAATTTACTTTTTTTGTTTTTCTAATTTGTTCTATTTTAATAAGTGTTATAGAAATGGTTCTCTCAATTATTGAAGGTTATGCAATTGATAGTGTTTTAAAAACCTTATCATTTATTAAAAATGATCCTTTTTTAACGTTTGGTACCTTAATAATAATATTAATTTTAGCAAATGTGGTTTTATTAGTAAGTAATTATTTTTACTTTACTTTTCACAATAAACTATTGCTTTATGTTGCAAAAAGTATTTCTAAAAACTTTTATAGTGATTTTTTAAATACTAATGCAAAAGGAATGAAAAAATATAGTCCAGATTTAGCTTTTAATTCAATTATAAATAATGGTAGTGCAATTACATATCAATCCATCATTCCTTTTGCACAGTTAACTGCAATATTAGTAAATTTACTATTTATTTTCTTATTTTTTGGAATAACTAATTGAGTAATTTTATTAATAGTTTTAGCAATTTTTACTTTAAGCACCATTCCAAATCTAATTTCAGTTAAAAAAGCAAAAATGTATACAGAACAAAAACAAATTTCTTTTAATCAACTATCTTCTAAACTTACTTATTGAATAGATAGATATACTGTTTTATATTATGCTAATAAAGAAAATATGCTTTATTCCTTTATAGAAAAAGAAATTTTAGATTATTATTTAAAAACTTATAAAAGAGAAAGATTTAATATTTTTAACAATAGTCTTTCACAATTTGTTGTTGAAGCAGGTGAAATAATAGGAATAATTATTTTGGTATTTATGTATTTTAAAAATGATTCTTCTGTAAGTATAGGAATGATTTATATTTTTAAAAAAGTTATTGAAAATTCTAAAACTGAATTTTTAGATTTTATTTCTGAATTTAAAAAATTTGTTGCTTCAAAAGAAATTTATAAACTTTTAGAAACAAATCTTGAAAAAGAAGAAAATCAATTAAAACTCGATTCAATAGAGCAAATAGAAATTAAAAATTTAAATTTAAGTTTTGATAATAAAGTAATTTTTAAAGATTTCAATCAAACCTTTTCTAAAGGGCAAAAATATGCATTAATTGGTGCTTCTGGTTCTGGTAAATCAACACTTCTTAGCATTTTATTAAATGATTTAGACAATTACCAAGGACAAGTTCTTATTAACAACCAAGATATAAAAAATTTCAATGACAAAAGTATAAAAAATGCCATTTCTTACTTGGATAATCAAAATTTTGTTTTTGACAAAAATGTTTCTGAAAATGTTTCCTTGCTTGAAAATGATGAGCAAAAAATAAAAGAAGCATTAGAATTTGTGGGTTTAAATAAAGAATTAGAGCCAAATGCATTTTCTAGTGATTTTGATAGTTTTACATCTTTATCTTTAGGACAAAAACAAAGACTTGCACTTTCTAGATTAATTTACTTTAATAAAGATTTTATTATTTTAGATGAATCATTATCTAATTTAAATAAAGAATTAGCACAGCAAATTTTAAATAAATTTTTAGATAGCAATAAAACTTTAATTTATGTATCACATCATTTAGATTCAAAACAATTAAATAAATTTAATAAAATAATAAATTTAAATGAAATATAATAAAATCAAGAACACTAAAATAAGTGTTCTTTTCTTATTATTTTTTTAATAAATATATCTCTAAAAATAAATTTAAAAAAAATTATTAAAAAATATTTTGATTTTTTTATTTTATGTTATAATTTTCAACGGAGAAGTAGCTCAGCTTGGCAGAGCGCTACGTTTGGGTCGTAGTGGTCGCAGGTTCAAATCCTGTCTTCTTCACCATGGGGGGGTAGCTCACTTGGCTAGAGCGCCTGCCTTGCACGCAGGAGGTAGAGGGTTCGACTCCCTTCCTCTCCACCATGGCTCTGTAGCTCAGTTGGTTAGAGCGTTCGGTTCATACCCGAAAGGTCAAGAGTTCGACTCTCTTCGGAGCCACCATATGGAAATCCAGCGGGTTTATTTTGGACCTATAGCTCAGTTGGTTAGAGCAACCGGCTCATAACCGGTCGGTCACTGGTTCGAGTCCAGTTGGGTCCACCATGGGCAATTACCCAAGAGGCTGAAGGGACTAGTCTTGAAAACTAGCAGGGGCTTCACCGCCCGCGGGGGTTCAAATCCCTCATTGCCCGCCATTTATTATTAAATAAGGTAATAACTTAAAAATAATTCCAATGTTGTCAATTTACAACATTTATATAGCGGAGTGGAGCAGTTGGTAGCTCGTCGGGCTCATAACCCGAAGGCCATAGGTTCGAGTCCTATCTCCGCAACCAACGGTTCAGTGGTAAAGTGGTTTAATACGTCTCCCTGTCACGGAGAAGATCGCGGGTTCGATCCCCGTCTGGACCGCCATGGCTCTGTAGCTCAGTAGGTAGAGCAACGGATTGAAGCTCCGTGTGTCACTGGTTCGATTCCTGTCGGAGCCACCATTTCAAAAAATGACCTCACCTTTTGAAGGTGATTTTTTTTATTCTTTTTAAAAAGAATCATTAAATAAAAATGTAATTAAATCAGATAAATAAAAACCGTTTTTCCCCATAAAACAGGCATAAACGGTTTTTTAATTATCTAAACTGAGAAACTAATAAAAATAAAAAAATCAATCTTAATAGATTGAAATATTTCTTATTTTAAAAGTAACTTAATGAATGAATGATTTTCTACCACTTCTTCTACATGTGTTGCTTCGTGAGAGTGGAAAGAAAGCATCATCAAAGTTCCTATAATTCCAATAGCAAAGAATATTAATGATCAATATCATTCTTTTTTTGAACCATTTCTCAAGTGAATGAATTCCGGAACAAGTTCTATTACAACAACAAAAGTTAGAATAGAACCACCAGAAGCATTTATTATTGGTAATAATCATCAAATTGTTTGTAAATGTCTATTTATAAATGCTCCTATAGTCATAATAGGAATTAATAAAAGAGTAGTTAATAAGTTATAAATAACTGCTTTTTTAATTGTTTGACCATATTGTACTTGTCTATAATAAACAATTAAAATCTCAATTACAATGTGAATGTTAAATGTAACAATTAAACCTACATTAATATCTTCACCTACACTTATTCTTGAAACTGTAGCTCCTAAAATAAATCCATCAATTGTTCTATGTGATAAAAGCAATAATATAGCTAATCAAGCAGATTTAGGATTATCGATATCACTAAAGTTTATAATGTGGTCGCTATGACCATGTTCATTATGGTCTTTGTGAACATCAGAAACACCAAAAAAACGCACAAAAATATATCTAACAATAAAAATAGTACCAATTCCAATAATTGCTCCTGAACCAATTATTGCTAAAGTCAATAATTGTTCATTATAAACACTTTTACTTAGAAAATCTTTCAATTCATCTTGATGATGAATTTTGTGTTCGATGGTATCAAAACCTTCTCTTAAAAATCCTACTGTTCCTATAATAATTAGCATTCCTGCACTTAGGGCATATAAGTAAATATTTGAACTTCTTTTAATAGTTGGTTTTAATTTAGCAATTAGTAAAACCATTGTAATTGGTACTATTAATAATATTGATATATATATTAATAGATTAACAAAAATTGCTAAATCAATATTTCCATTAAAAGACTCAGCTTTATATGGGAACATATTTTCCTTTCTACATTAAAATTAATTATAAATTTTAGCATATTTTTTAATTAAACAAGTATAATTAACCTATGAAATTTCCAAAATTATTATTTTTAGATTTAGATGGAACACTTTTAGATAAAGGTATAGGTGTTTGAGCTAAAATGAGTGAAAAAAATAAAGATGCTGTTTTAGAATATTCAAAACAATATCCTGTTGTTATTTCAACAGGTAGAACCTTTAATCATGAAGTAGAAAAAATAGCTAAATCAGTTAATGCTAAATTTATAGTATGTCAAAACGGTTCCATTATACTTGACAAAAATTTTAAGGAAATTCAAAACTATAAAATTTCTCAAGAAGTAATTAAACAAATTTTGGATGAAGTAATTAATCAAAAACTTACTTTTGTTGCAAATCCTGGATCAATAGTTTATGGACGTGGTTTTTGAAACAAAATATATTCTTTATTTTCTCACTTTAGTCATAAAGACTATGAAGAGTTTGAAATCAAAGAATCAAATAAAATTCTTGTAATAGGACATTCAAAAAAGAAAATTAAAAATTTATTTAATGATTTAACAACTAAATTTCATAACCAAATAGACGCAAGAATTGTGGGTAAAAATTACGCAATTGAAATTACAAGACATGATTGTTCAAAAGGAGAAGCAGCAAAAACCATAGCAGAATTTTTAAATATTGATTTAAAAGAATCAATGCACATTGGCGATTCTATGAACGATTCTACAACAAAAAATATTGTAGGTACTTTAGTAGCAATGAAAAGTGGTTCTAAAAGGTTGCAAGAAATTGCGGATGTCGTAGGACCGAGAAAACAGAACGGCGGAGTATCAAAAATACTAAAATCATTTAAATAAACAAATTTATTGTATAATTAAATATGTAATTATACAAGGCACCATAGCCAAACGGCCAAGGCATGGGTCTGCAACACCCTGATTACCGGTTCGAATCCGGTTGGTGCCTCCAAATTGCGCCCGTAGCTCAACTGGACAGAGTGTTTGGTTACGGCCCAAAAGGTTAGGGGTTCGACTCCTCTCGGGCGCGCCAAATCATCTTATTGACCATAAAGGAAATTTTTAAAAAAGTTTCCTTTTTTCTTATTTGTTTTTCTATATAATTAAATTATGGAAATGAAAATAAAATATAATTATAAATTACATAATATTACTGAATATTCTTTTTTGGAATCAACAATTACAATAGATAAACTTATTTATTTTGCTAAAGAAAATAATTTTTCTTATGCATCTATTTGTGATAGAAATAATATGTTTGGAGTAGCAAAATTAATTGATGAGTGTCAAAAAAATAATTTAAAACCCATAATTGGAATAGATTTAGATGTAGAAAAATATAGATTTTTAATTTTTGCTAAAAATTATAAAGGTTACTTAAAATTAAGTAAATTAAGTTCTGAATTTTTTGCAAAAAAAGAGATTTTTATTTCTGATTTAGATGATGAAAATTTGATAGTTATTGACCATTTTGATTATGGTTTTTATGCAACAAATAAAGAAGTTCCAAATATCGTTAACTTCTACAAAAATAGTAAGGAAATAAATGATGAAAAAACTGTTTTTATAAAGGAAAATCGCCTATTTTTAGAAAAAGATAGAGATGTTTTATCTACACTTTTTTCAATTAATAATAAAGAAATAAAAAATGATTTCTTTGCTTTGTGTGAGCAGGATGAAATAAATGAAAAAAACAATAAAAATATAGAAAAAATTATAGATGATATTAATATAATTTTTCCAACACAACTAAATCCTTTACCTAAATTTAAAAATGATAAAAATTTAGATTCTAAAGAATATTTAATGGATATTATTAAAGAAAAAGCTAATGCTAAAAGTGATGAATTAAAAAAATTTGCTGATAGTTTACCAAGAATAAAAAAAGAGTTAGAAATTATTAATGAACTCGGTTTTTCAGATTATTTTTTAATCATTTGAGATTTAATTAAGTGAGCAAAAGAAGAGAATATTTTTATTGGACCAGGAAGAGGTTCAGTATCAGGATCCCTTATTTCATATATTTTAGACATAACAGAAATAAATCCGCTGAAATATGACTTATATTTTGAAAGATTTTTAAATCCAAAAAGAGTAACAATGCCAGATATAGATATAGATATTCAAGATACAAGAAGAGAAGAATTAATTCATTATTTAATTAATAAATATGGCAAAAAAAATGTAGCACTAATTACAACTTTCCAAACTCTTGGAGCTAAAATGGCATTTAGAGATGTTGCGAGAGTTAAAAAAATTTCTGTTTCAGAAGTTAATGAAATTTCCAAATTAATTCCAAATGATTTTTCATTAAAACAAGCATATGAAAAAATACCTAAATTCAAAGCAAAAATTAACTCAAATCCTTTATATTTAGAAGTTTTTGAAATAGCTAAAGAAATAGAAGGACTTCCACGACAACATGGAACACATGCTGCTGGAGTTGTTATTAGTGACAAAGAAATTGAAACAGTAGTTCCAACTTTATATACAGATAATAATTTTTTAGAAACTCAATTTCCTATGGAGTATCTTGAAAAATTTGGATTATTAAAAATTGATTTATTAGGTTTAAAAAACTTAAGCGTTATTCAAGATGTGATTGAACTTGTAAAGGCAAAAACAGGATTGCAAATCAAAATTGAAAATATTCCAACATATGACTTAAATACTAATTTATTACTTTCAAAAGCACAAACAAACGGTGTTTTTCAACTTGAATCGCCAGGAATGAAAGAAACTTTGAAAAAAATTTCCGTTACTTCCATTGATGATGTTGCTGCTATAATCTCTCTTTTTAGACCAGGACCAATAAAAAATATTGATACTTATGCTAAAAGAAAAAAAGGTTTAGAAGAAATTCCAATTATCTCTAATGATTTTGACCAAATTTTAAAAAGCACATATGGAATTATCATATACCAAGAGCAAATTATGCAAATAGCTCAAACTGTTGCTAAAATGGATTTTGCTGATGCAGACATTTTAAGACGAGCAATTTCTAAAAAAGATATTCATTATATGGAAGAATTAAAAGAAAAATTTTATTCTGGAGCACTTTCAAATAATTATTCTTTAGAAATTATTGAAAAAGTTTTTTCTCAAATAGAAAAATTCGCAGAATACGGATTTAACAAAGCTCACGCAGTAGCTTATGCTGTTTTAGCATATAAAATGGCTTATTTAAAAAGTAAATATACTCAATATTTTTATGCTGCTTTAATTAATAATGCAAGCGGTTCCCATGAAACAATTAAAAAATATGTTTTAGAAGCTCAAAATTTAAAATTTGAAATTGAATCTCCCCAAATAAACAGTTCTTTAAATAGTTGTGTTATATTGGAAAATAAATTAATTTTGCCTTTTATTATGATTAAAGGTCTAGGCATTATCGCAACACAAAAAATTATCGAAATAAGATCAAAAGGTCAATTTACTTCATTTTTTGATTTTTGTTTAAAAATGAAAATAAACAAAATTACCGATTCAATTATTAAAACTTTAATTTTTTCAAATACTTTGAGAGAATTTGGAAATATCTTTGAACTTGAAGAAAAATATAACCAAATTTCTTTATATATAGATATAATCGTAGAAAAAAAAGGTGATGATTTTTCTTTAAACCAAGAAATTTATGAAAAAACCAAAAATGAATTTTTACAAAATGATATAAAAATAGAATTGGATAATGCTAAAATAGAATTAATTCAAAATAGAGAGTTGTCTTATCTTGGAATGACTTTTACAAAAGAAAAAGCTAGTAAGTTTGAAGGAAAAATCAAACTTGCAGATATTCACAAAGGAACTAAACACATTTTAGCTTTAAAAGTAGTTTCTAAATCTACTTTCTATGATAAAAACAAGAATGAAATGGGAAAAATTACTCTTAAAGATAGTTCAAAAATAATTGAAATATTAATTTTTTGAAAAGAATGAGAAAAAATTAAAGAACTAAAAATCAATCATTATTATGAATTTGAAATATTAAAAAAAGAAAATGATGATTTTAAAATTTCATCTATTATAAAGGAGTTATATGAATAAAAAAATATTATTAGTGGATGCTAATTTACTACTTTTTAAGTCATTTTACGGAACAATTTACAACAATTTAAATAATAAAGATGGTGTTCCTACATCGGCAATCAACGCTTTCTTTTACACATTATTAAATGTTATTGACTACATCGATCCAGATTGTTTATATCTAGCTTTTGATTCTGCTCAAAAAACAAAAAGACACCACATGCTTGCTGATTATAAAGATGGAAGAAAACAGGCACCTGAAGAACTTTGAATTCAATTTGATTGAATTAAAAAAATATTAACTGAAATGAATATAGTTTTTGAAAACATTCCAACTTTTGAAGCAGATGATTTAATCGCTACATTAGCAAAAAGATTTTCAGAAAATGAAAATGAAATTATAGTATTTTCAGAAGATAAAGATTTATTACAATTGGTAGATGATCATGTATCAGTATTGAACAAAAGAAGAGAAGAATATACACTAAAAACAAGAAAAAACTTTTATATTTATGAAGAAATGGATCCAAGACAAGTTATTGATTTTAAAGCACTTGCTGGTGATCAATCTGACAATATTAAAGGTGTTGAAGGTATAGGAGAAAAAACTGCTAAAAAACTATTAAATAAATTTAGTAATATTGACAATATTTATAGAAGAATTGAAGAGGTTTCAGATTCTTTAAAAGAAAAATTGCTTGTAGCTAAAGAAAATGTTTATTTATATAGAGAAATTGTAAAATTAAACGACCAAGCAACAACTAAACACACAATAGAAAGTACAACTTTTAAATTTAAAAGAACAAAAGAATTAGTAAACATTTTAGAATATTTAGAATTAAAAAATTTAGAAAAGAAAATAGACAATTTTTAAAATGATAGCGGTAATTGGAAAATATGGTTCTGGAAAAACAACCTTTTTAAAAAAAATAGAAAAATATGGTTATAAAGTTTTATACACTGATGATTTTTATAAAGAATGTTATGCAAAAAACGGAATTTGTGTTTCTATAATTAAAGAAAAATTAGGAAAAGATTTTATTAAAAATGATGAAGTAAATAAAGAGAAAATTAGAAATTTTATTCTTGCCAATAAAAACAATATAAATAAATTAGAACAACTAGTTTATCCAGTGCTTGAAGAACATTTAAGTAAGTATAAATATGATTTTGTTGAAATACCAAATTTATTTACTAAAAATGCAAATTTTCTTCGTTTTTTTTCACAAATTTTAAATATTGAAACAACCGAAGAAAAAAGACAAAAAAATATTGAAAAAAAAGGTGTGAATAAAAAAAATTCTGAATTAAATAATTTCCTAAATAATGGAAAAATAGGTAAAAAAGTTGTTAACATTTTGTGAGAAGATATAGAAAAAGAAAACTTTTTTGAAGATTTTTTTACAACTTTAAAAATACTATAATAAAATAATTTCACTTAAATAAAAAAACAAAATTTTAGGGAGTAAAATGAAAAGCAAATATAAATTAGAATTAGAAAAAAGAATAACAGATTATGATATGGAAATCATAGAGAATTTTTACTTACCTATTATTGGGGCAAAAGCTGTATTTTTGTTTAGTTTTTTACATAATAAAGTTAAAGCAAACTTATCTTTAAGTTCTCTATTTTTTGAAATTGAAGAATTTATTATTGAATTAAATATGAAAGAAGATAAGTTCAAAAAAAGTAAACAATTTTTAGAAGCTGTTGGTTTAATTAGAACCTACTATTCAGAAAATTTAGATGAATACATTTTTTTATTAAAAAAACCTTTAGAAGTTGAGACTATTTTAAAGAATAAATTATTTTTAAATGAAATAGAGAAAAAAATAGGACAAAAAAAATTAGAAAAATTAATAAATAAATTTGAAGTTAAATTAACTAATACTGATGATTATGAAGACATTAGTACAAGTTTTTTAGAAGTTTTCAAAATAGACGAACAAAAAATATCAAATACTGTAGAAATTGAATTAACTAAGGTTAATGACAATTCAACTGCTAAAGAAACTTTTAATACTGAAAGATATTTAAATTTTTTAACTAAAAAATCTGTAAAACCTTCTTTGGTGAAAGAAATTGATAAATTTTTAGTTCATATGAGTCAAGAATCTATTAACGAAGTATTAAGTTTTTGTTATGAAGTTAATAGCAAAATAAATAGAAAGTATTTTATTACTATAATATCTGATTTACTAAAAAAAGAAATAACAGAAGCAAAGGATATTAAAAATGAATTAGAAGATGCTCTTTCTTTTAAAAAGAGTTCCCAAACTAATATTTTAGATTTAGATGAAGAAGAAATCAATGGTTCTAGTAATTCATTCAAAAACAAAGAAAAAGAAGTTTCAGACAATGAATTAGAAAAAATATTAGATTTTTTATAGAAAAGAGAATGATATAAAATGAAATTAAATTTAGACATCTTTTCTAGTGAACAAGAAAAAGAAATAATTGATAAAAAGAAACAACTAATAATTCAAGAAATAAAAAGAAATAGTAAAACATCTGAAATAATTGAACAATATTCAATTTTAGATCAAGAAATTGAAAAAAATTTAGATTTATTTATTCAAGTTTTAGAAAAAAATGAAAATTTTGAAGTTTCAATTGTAAGAACTGAAACAGGAACTTTGAAAAAAGTATTTATTTTATCTGAAAAAAGAAAAAAAGAAAAATATAAACAAAATTTTTGATTAACAGAAATTTTTAGTTTTGATGTTGATTTAGACTTAAAAACTCTTTTAAAACAAAATCAACAAAAAGATGCAAAAATTAATTCAAGATTTTTAAAAGTGATAGAAAAATATAAAAATTTAGAGCACGGATTTTATTTTTATGGGGATATGGGAGTAGGAAAAACAAAATTTTTACAAGCTACATCAGTGCATTTTGCTAAAAAAAACAATTCTATAATTTTTTTAAATATCCCTATTTTCCAAACTTATTTAAATAACAAAATAACTTCTAAAACATTAAATTTAAATGAAATTTTAGAAAAATTAAAAAAGGTAGATAAATTATTTTTAGATGATTTTGGTTTAGAAAAAAAATCAATGTGGTTTAGAGATTCAGTTTTATATGAAATTTTAAATTATCGTTTAGAAAATTTAAAAATAACCTTTTTTAGTTCTAATTATTCTTTATTGGAACTTAAAAAAATTTATTTAGACTCTTTTGTAGATAACAACAAAAAAGAAGACGAAGAATTTAAAGTTACAAGATTCATAGAAAGAATAAAAGGGCTTACTGAAGAGTATAAAATTTTTGGAAAAAATTTAAGAAATAAATAAAAAAATATTCTTATTTTCATTTATAATTTAATTAAAATTATGAATGAAAATAAAGAAAATAGAAGACAAAAATGAAAAAAATATAGAGATTCTATTAATGGATACTCTTTTTTTTATTTTGCTCTTTTAGAAAAAGATGTAAAACTTAAGAAAAATTATTATAAAATTAAAAAAATAGTAGAAAATTTTAATAAAAAAAGCACATTAAAAATAGATGATTTTTTAATTTTAGAAAATTTAGATAGAGAAAAAGAAGCAAATAATAATTTAGAAGATGACAAAAAAATAAGTTTAAATTTTAATTTTTTAAATAATAAGGTAAATGAATTAAATGCTTTTTTAAATGAAAAAAAAGAAAGAATTACATTTTTAGAAAACATAAATATAGATTCACATATTTTCGATGAAGAGATTCAACACGTTGAGTCAATTAATATTGAAAATGAAAGGATAGAAATGAAAAAAATAAATATAGCTATCGATGGACCTTCGGGGGTTGGTAAATCCAGTGTTTCCGAACTACTTGCTAAAAAATATAACTTAAAATTTATTAATTCTGGATCATTTTATAGAGCAATTTCTTTGTATTTTTTACATAAATTGGGAGAAAATAATTTTTCTCAAATATCAGATGAAAAATTTGTATTAGAAAATTGAAATATAGAAAAATTACATTTAGATCAGAAAGGTAATTTATATTTAGAAAATAAACTAATTAATTCTAATGATTTAAGACAAGATATTATTTCATGAGGAGCAAGTAATATTGCTAGATATAAAGAAATAAGAAAGCAAATTGTAAAATTTTTACAAGATTATTCAAGTAAAGAAAAAGGTGTAATAATGGATGGTAGAGATACAACATTTGTTATTTTACCTAATGCTGAGTTAAAAATATTTTTATGAGCTTCTGCAGAAGTTCGAGCATTAAGAAGAATGAAACAAAATAAAGAAATGGGATTTGAAATAGATTTTGAAAAACTTAAAAAAGAGATTGAAGATCGTGATTTTCAAGATATGAATAGAGAAAATGACCCTTTACACAAAACTGAAGATGCTGTTTTAATCGATTCTTCTGAACTAACTCTTGAAGAAGTTGTTGAAGAAATTTCAAAATTAGTTGAGCAAAGGATGAAAAATGAGTAAGAACATAGTTGCAATTGTAGGAAAACCTAATGTTGGTAAATCAACTTTTTTTAACAAATTAATAGGAAAACGTGTATCAATAGTTCATGATCAACCCGGTGTAACTAGAGATAGACTTTATGAAGAAGCTGAATGAACAGGAAAGAAATTTAAAATAATTGATACAGGTGGAATAGAAGTTGAAGAAAGAATTTTTCAAGAGCAAATCAGAATTCAAGCACAAATAGCTATAGAAGAAGCTGATTTAATTATTTTGATGCTCGATGGAAGAAATGAAGTAGATAAAGATGATTTTTTTGTAGTAAATTTGCTTAGAAAAAGTGGAAAAAAAATTCTTGTTGCATGTAATAAATTAGAAGGAAACAAAGAATTTGATTATTCAATTTACAAACTCGGTTTTGAAAAATATTTTCCACTTTCAGCTATGCATAGTGAAGGTATAGGAGATTTATTAGATGAAGTAATTGCTCATTTAAATTTCGAAAATACAGAAAAATCGGATAAATTTAAACTTTCAATAATAGGTAAACCAAATGCTGGTAAATCATCATTGCTAAATTCCCTTCTTAATGAAAACAGATCTATTGTTTCTCCAATTGCTGGTACTACAAGGGATTCTATATCTTCTTTTTTGACTATTGATAATCAAGAATTTGAAATTATTGATACAGCTGGAATAACAAGAAAATCTAAATTAGTTGAATCGGTTGATCATTATGCCTTGATGAGAGCTATGAATTCCTTATCAGAAAGTAATTTATCTTTAATTATAATTGATGCAACGCAAGAATTAAGTCACTTTGATTCAAGACTTGCTGGTTATGCATTTGAAGAAAATAAACCAATAATTATTGTTGTAAATAAATGAGATTTGGTTGTAAAAGAAACAAATACTATGGTAAATTTTGAGAAAAAACTTAGAAAAAATTATAAATTTTTAGATTGAGCTTCTGTTGTATTTATTTCTGCTTTATACAAAAATAGATTAGAAAAATTAAAAGAAGAAATTCTTCATGTAAAAGAAAATTTACAAAGAAAAATTCCAGCAAACCTTTTAAATGAAGTGTTAATGGAAATTCAAATAAGTCAACCTGCTCCATCGTTAAAAGGAAAAAGACTGGAAATTTCCTTTATAAAACAAGTAGAAGGACCTATTCCAACTTTTTTACTTTTTGTTAATAATAAAGATTATGCTCATTTTACTTATTTAAGATATATCGAGAATCAACTTAGACAATATTTTAATTTTAAAGGAACACCAATTAAATTAATTTTAAAAAACAAAGGTGAGAATAAATAATGAAAAGAAAAGAAATTTTAGTAGAACTTTCACAAAGAACTAAATTAAATATAAGATATTGTGATTTGTTTTTAGACTCCTTTATTAATTTAGTTATGGAAAAATTAAATGAAGAAGAAGAAATTTTGATTCCAAAATTTGGAACTTTTTGTATAACAACTCAAAAGGCGAGAGAAACAATTTATTGAAAAACCAAAGAAAAATATATGGTTGAACCGAAAAAAATTCCAAAATTTAAACCAGCAAAACATTTTAAAGAATCTATATTAAATAATATTAAATAGATTCAATAAATGGTGCAAAATCAATAATTCCTGGATACATTAATTCTATTTCAATCCCTTCTTTTGATAAAAAATCAATATTTATTGATTGTTCACTATTTAAATCAATTTTATTTGCTGAAATAAGGAAAAATCTTTCTAAGTGTTTAAATAATATTATAAAGAAACTAATACCACCATGTGCATTAATGTTTTTTAAATATTTTAATTGATGATCTTTTATGTTTTGTTTAGGTAAGTAATTTTCATTTGTGCTTTTAGCTTCAAAACAAATAAAAAAACCTTTATAAATACCATAATAATCAACAGTACTTTTTTTAGAAATAATTGCATTTTCCAGCTCATTATTATTTGATACTTTTTTAAAAGAAATATCCAAGTTCTTTTTGTGAAAAATAGCAATATTATTTTCTAAATAAAATTTAATAGTATTATTAATTATTTTTTCTAAGATCATTCCTCTGTTTTTAGTGTTTTGCATACTTATTATTTCCTTTTTTTACTACTTTTGTAAGAAAAAATACAAAAATGAGAAAAATACAATATTTTTCCTATTTTTCGAAAAAAAAGTATAATTATAAATATGATTGGGGTAGATATAATTTCAATTTCCAGATTTAAAGGAAAAAAAGAAAATTTTATAAAAAGAATTTTGTCAGAAAATGAGTGAAATTCTTTTGTAAAAACAGAAAATAAAGAAAAGTTTTTAGCTACAAGGTGAGCAATTAAAGAAGCAATTTTTAAAGCAGATAATAAATATTTTAATTTTAAGCAAATTGATATTTATAAAGAAAACAAAAAGTATAAATTTCAAAATTTTGAAATATCAACCTCAAATGATGAAGATACAGTTATTGCAGTAGCAATTAAAAAAGAATAAAGGAATATTATTATGAATATAAAATTTAAAAAAATTCTGTTTTCTCCTATTTGATTATATAGATTTAATAAAATTAGGAAAATGGCAAAAAAATATAAAAAAGGAAAAATTGAATTAAAACCACAATTTAGAAACGATTTAATTTTAAAATACGCAGAAAAAATTTTAAAATTATACAATGTTGAAATTGAGGTAAAGGGCAAAGAAAATTTAACTAATAAAAATTTTATTGCTGTTGCTAACCACTTGTCTAATGGGGATTCTTTTATTTTATTCAGTGCTTTGCAATCAGATATTGAATTGAAAACTGATCCAAGAAGAATATTAACTTTTCTTGCTAAAAAAGAACTTACTAAAAATTGAGTTTCTAGAAGTATATTAAATTTAATTGATACATTTTTTATTGACCGTTCTAAAATCAAAGAATCATTTAAAACCTTAGATGATTTTGGTAATTTTGTTAAAACCAATAAAACTATAGGAATAATTTTTCCAGAAGGAACCAGAAGTAAGGATGGTAAAATGCAAGATTTTAAAGCAGGTGCTTTTAAAATAGCTAAAAAAATGTTTTTACCAATTTTACCTATTACTATTAATTATAGTGGACTAATGTTTGATTCAAAAAGAAAAGGAAAATTAAAAGTAGAAGTTATATTCCACAATTTAATAAAACCACTAAGTTTTAGTTCTCAATCAAATGAAGCAATAGCTGCAAGAGTAAAAAATATAATAGAAAGTAAATATATTGTTAGTGATCCAGAAAAAAGAAGTAAAAAGGATAAATAATGGAAAAATTAGAGAATGAATTAAAAGACAAAACTAAAGAAAATATAGAGAAAATAGAAGAAAATCCTGAAAAAGAAATTGAAGCAGAAAAAAGTAATGATGCTGATATAAATATTGAAAATTTTAGTGGACCATTAGATTTATTATTATCTTTAGTAAAAGAGAAAAATTTAGATATTTTTGAAATAAACTTAGCAGAACTTGCTACTGACTATCTAAGAGTTATTGATAGAATTAAGGATACTCACTTCGAAATAGCAACTGATTATCTTGTTATGGCAGCAACTTTGATTCAAATAAAAGCGAAAATGCTTTTAGCAGAAAAAGATGAAGTTATAAAACAAGAAATAGAAGAAGATAAAGAAAAATTATTAAGATTACTTGCTGAATACCAACAATTTAAACCAATTTTCCAACTTTTAAGAGAGCAAGAAGAAAAAAGATCTCATATTTTTATTAAAAAAGCAAATGATTTAGAAGAATTTGTTAGACCTATTGATAGAACACAAGTGGATGGAAATTCTTCAAAAACTAAATTAACGCAAATTTTAACTTTAATGTTTGAAAGATTACATGCTGAAAAATTAAGACAAATTAAAATTGATAGTGTTAGTGTTACTCCTGGCGATCAAATGAAAATGATAAGAGAGTTATTTGCAAAACACGGAAAAGTTACTTTTGAAATGATCTTTTCAGTACCTTCCATAAAACACTTTGTAATTACTTTAATAGCATTATTAGATATGAGTAGAAAAGAAGAAATTATCTTAACACAAGAAGAACAATTTGCTACAATAATAATAGAAAAAGGACCAAACTATGAAAAATAAAATAATTGAAGCTTTAATTTATATGCAAGGAGAAGAAGGGATTTCTTCTGAACAATTACAACAAGTTTTAAAGTTAAACACAGTTAATGAAGCAAGAAGTTTGCTCAAAAGATTTGCAGATAACTTTAACAGACTTGAACGTGGAATCTTTGTAGTTGAATTTAATGATGTTTTTAAATTTGCTACAAGAGAAGAATTTAAAGAATATATTTCTGATTTAGTAACAATTACAAGAAGACACAAATTATCAAATGCAGCTATTGAAACTGCAGCAATTGTTGCTTACAAACAACCAGTAACTAGATCAATGATTAGCGACATTCGTGGAGTTGCTTCAGATGCAATTGTTGCTTCCTTATTAATGAAAGGAATAATAGAAGAAGTGGGTGTTTCACCAACTGTTGGGCAACCAACTTTATATGGAATTACAAATAGATTTTACGATTATTTTAAATTAAAATCTCTTCAAGATTTACCAAAATTTCACGAATTTGATCAATTTGTAGAATCATCTGGAGAATTCGATGAAATAGAAGAAGTTGAAGAAGAAGCTTTTGATTTATTCGGTTCACAAAGAGAAAAATAATTTTAGGATACAATGACGATAGATAATAATAACGAGCATTTAATTAATCATATAAACGAAGAAAATACAGAAAAAATGGATTCATTAGCAACTGATGGAGAATTTTTTGTTTCCGAAAATGAATTAAAAACTGCAAATATAATTTCATCTGAAATCGTAGCTAAATTAGGTAATTCTGAAGAAGAAATTAATGAAAATAGTGTCTTTCTAAAAGCTACTTTATTTAAAAATATGCTTCAAAAATTACCAAATAAGAATCATAAAATTTTTATATATTTTGATCACGATGATATCAATTATGCTTTTGCAGAAATTTTTATTAAAATCTTATCAAGCGATCAAAACAATAAAATAACAGTTTTAAATGCAGAAAATAATTTAACTAAAGATTTTGCATTAAACGAAATCTTTAAGCAAAGTTATGATTACTCCATTTTATTTTTAAAAGAAAATGATTTTTATAAAATTGTTTTCAAAAAAAGAACTTGAGATAACTTAACAAAAAAAGAAGAACAATTTTTAAATAAACTAGAACTATTTAATACTTTAGCCTTTAATAAAGTTCAAAACAGAGAAGAAGGCATTGTTTTTTTAGATAAAAGAATTATTAAAAGCAACAAAACCGTTTTTTCTGATAATAAGTATTTAATTTCTATTGACAAAAAAGATGATTTATCTGTATTTTTACCATATAAAAATATTTCTATCAAACATTTTAATGGTTTTTTAAACGGTAAAGAAATTCCTTTAAAAAGAGAAATTAAACAAACATTATTAAAAGAAAAAACAGAAAAAAGAGATATTCTGTTTTTTAATAATATTCAAAAGCAAACAAAAAATATCTTTGTTAAAAATTTAAATAATAAATATATAGAATTAACGCAAGATGATATTAACTTACTGACTGTTGAGTATATCAGTGATAAAAATAACGGTTTAAATAATGTTGAATTTCATATTTTAGATGATAAATTATCTATTTTTCAAAGACTTTTAAGAGACAAAGGAATTACTAATATTATACAAAATCCAAAAGAAATTTCTTTAACTGATTTTGTGTTTAAAAACAAAAATAAGATTAAAAACTTAGTTTTTGTTTATGATGGAACTAAAATTTATAAAATAGATTTTAGCAATAAAAATGATTTAGTTGGATTTGAAAATGTAGCAGATATTTTATTTAATATAGAAGTTTTTGATTATTTTAAAAACAATAAAAAAGATATTTGCAATTCACTTATAAATATAAAAAAAGAAATTGATATTAATGTTTCAAGATTTAATCAAACTATAGTCATGAGTTTTAACTCCTTTTTAAAATTTGTTAAAAAAATAAAAAGAGAAAAAATGATTTCTAAATATAAAATTTTAGAATTTGATCTTAAAAAGCAGGAAAATCTTTCTTCAAAAAGAACAATTTCTATAAAATTAACTTTCGAAAATGGATTCATTATTAATTTCTATTTTGATAAAGTGCAAAATTTACTACAATTTTCTACTTTTTCATCCTTTATGCACAAACAAGAAATTAATTCTATAATTAAAAAAGAAGATGAAATCAAAAAAGAAATCATAGATTTTTCTATTTCATTAAAAGAAACAAACATAAATAGTAAGATTAAAAATATTTTTAAGTTTGCTTCGTTTTTAGTAATAATCTTTGTAATCTTTGTAATTTTATTTTCAACCATTTATAGAACTAAAGAAAGCGATGCTGAAGGGGTTTTAGGAATATTTGTTATTTTTTACAACATATTTTTAAATAATTATTTAAATAGATTTTTTAGTATTGCAATTGGTTTATCCTTTTTATTTTATTATCTATTTAGTACGTTTATGATCTATAGAATACTTAAAAAACAAGGAACAAAAGTTAAGTTTAAACATTTATATTTAGCAATTTTTATAGGAACTATTGTTCAAAATATTACTCCATTTGCTTTTGGTGGTGATTTATCTTCATATTGATATTTACAGAAAAAAGGGTATAATAAATCACATTTAGCTTCTGCTTTTGCTTTATCATCGCTATTTCAACAAATATCCATTTTAATAACTTCTTTTATTTTTATCCCATTAGGTTTTTATTTATATAGAGATACTCTTTTAGTTGATATAGATGCTAAAAAAATAATAACTTTTATTTCTTTAATTTTAGGAATATTATTAAATATTGTTTTATTTTTTATTATTTTACTAATTTCAGTTGTTAAACCAGTTCAACACTTTATTATAAGAGTTATCATTTTCTTTCATAAACTTCATCCTTTATATTATTTTAGTAATTTAGATAGAAAAAAAATAGTTTTAGAAAATAAATTCTCCGAATTTAAAAACAATATTAAAAATGTCTTTAAAGATATTAAATTATTTTTAGAGTGTATATTTTTATATAAAATTTTAAATTTCGTATTAAATGGTGCTATTTTTATTGCTTTAATAATTCAACCTAAAATACTTGAAGTATATAATACACCAGGTCAATTTATGTATTGATTCTTAAATTTTTTAGCAGGAAGTGCTCTTGTAAATACAGCCAATAACCTTTCTCCAACACCTGGCGGAATAGGTACATCTGATTGATTATTATTAGTAATTTTTAAAAATATTTTTGTTGACAAAAATGTTATTGATTTAGAAAACAATCTAAAAATATTTAGTTTTTCACTTAAAATTTTCTACTGATTAGTGCCTAATATTTTATCTGGATTAATGTTATTAACACTTTATTTAGGAGAAAAAAGAGTAGATAAATATAAAAATATTGAATCACTTATTAGTATTGATTCCAATTTATCTAAAAACTACAAAAAAACAAAAACAATTTATTTTAAAAATGCTTTAATTATTTGAATAGTTTTTTCAATATCCATTTTATCTATTATATTTTTTCATTAAATAAAGAGAAAATAATCAAAAATAATAAAAAAACCTCATTGTGCGTCAATGGGGTTTTTCATTATCTAAATTTAGATAATTAAGTGTAATGAACTATTTATTTAAATATTCATTAATAAGATGTTAACTTTAATTTTATAAAGTGGGACAATTTATTGGGACACATTTTACCAGTGATATCACTGGTAAAATT